>NZ_JVEL01000504.1:0-42857 GCF_001076875.1 Serratia sp. 506_PEND | reverse complement strand
AGGGCTAAGTTTACTCGCCTAATAAAAAACCCCGCCAATGCGGGGTTTTTTTTCGTCCTCTTGTTGCCAGAACATTCAATGCCTGGCGCCATAGAGGCGTTCTCACGCGCTTACTTGGAATCTTTGCCCAGAATCGCCTTCAAGTCTTCTTTCAACGACGACATCTGGTTCGCATACTTTTCTTTGCGTTCAGCGTCTTCGATAAGCTGCACGACGGTTTCCGACAGCGTAACGCCACGGCGGCGCGCCAGGGCAGCCAATCGTTGCCAAACCAAAAACTCCAGATCGATAGATTTTTTACGCGTATGCTGATGTTCTGCGTTAAAATGACGTTTGCGGCGGGCGCGGATCGTTTGTTTCATCCGGTTATCCAGTTCCGGATTCATATGAGCGGCAATCCATGCAAGTACCTTGACCGGCTCATTTTCCAGCTTCAGCAGCTCGTTAACCGCCTCCTGAGCAGCGCTGTTTTCAATGTAGCGGGTAATGAGTTCCCCTTCCCGGTGCTTCTTCACCAGGTACTTCCATTTCCAACCGCTCTCCAGATTTTCCAGTTGCTGATATTTCATCTTGAGCTCTTCAGTGACCGCGTAACTTCAAATAAGCATAACAGCTTTGCGCCGAATTTCCCCGGCAATTAAACCGTCTTTTAGACTGTTTTTTGCACAGTCACCGCGCGATGTCAAACTCCCTGATGCCAACTGGCACTCCGCATGTATCAAGCCGCCGTTATTCTTGTATAATCGCCCTTTCCCTTTTTAACGATTGCATCTAACACTTTGACCAATAACCGACTTGAATGGCAATCTTTATTGCCGGACGTAACGCCTTATCAGGCGATATTTGATACCGCCGCTCAGTTGGCACCCGTGCCCTTTTCCGCCATTCAGCCTCGGCTGGAAAATGCCCTGACGCTATTTTGCCACCCCCAATCGCCACCGCGTTTCATGCTGTTGAAAGCGCAAGAAACGCGTGAGTATCTGGAACTGATCGCTCACGCCGTCAAACCACTGCTGCCGAAAAATACGGCATGCCGCGGCAGCCACTATGTCATTCAGGATGGCAAGGTCAGCGTCGAGCCTGCCAGCCGTGGCGATGAACCTTTTGCCGCCGGCGGCGCTTGTCTGTTCCAGGAGTGGATTGAGCCGGAACAGCTGTTTGGCTGCGTACGGATCCACAATGGCGACATTACCCTGCAACCGGGTCTGGTGCACCAGGCCAACGGCGGCATTCTGATTCTGTCGGCGCGGGCGCTGCTTGCTCAGCCGTTGCTGTGGCTGCGGCTGAAACAGATGATCGGCCAGCGTCAGTTCCACTGGGTATCGCCAGACGAAACCCGCCCGCTGCCGGTAGCCATTCCACCGATGCCGCTGGATCTGCGGCTGATTGTAGTCGGCGACCGTCACGGCCTGGCCGATTTTCACGATATCGAGCCGGAACTGAGCGAACAAGCGATCTACGGTGAATTCGAAGACGATCTGCAGCTGACTGAAGTTGATGATATGGCGCAGTGGTGCGGTTACGTCAACGGCGTGATTGCCGACCAGCAGTTGCCGATGCTGGCGACCGACGCCTGGCCGCCGCTGATCGTCCAGGCTGTGCGTTACAGTGGCGATCAGGGCATACTGCCACTCTCGCCGGTTTGGATTGGCCAGCAGCTATCCGAAGCCGCACTGTATGCCGAAGAAGATCGCATTACGGCCAAAGCGTTCGAGGCGGCGTTAAATGCCCGAGAATGGCGTGAAAGCTATCTGGCCGAGCGTATGCAGGATGAGATTGAGTTGGGTCAGATCCTGATTGAGACCGAGGGTGAAGTGGTCGGACAGATCAACGGTCTGTCAGTCCTGGATTATCCCGGTCATCCACGCAGCTTTGGCGAACCGTCGCGCATCAGTTGCGTTGTGCATCTCGGAGACGGCGAGTTCACCGACGTCGAGCGCAAAGCCGAACTGGGCGGCAACCTGCATGCTAAAGGCATGATGATCATGCAGGCGTTCCTGATCGCCGAACTGGATCTTGATCAGCAACTGCCCTTCTCCGCTTCCATCGTCTTTGAGCAATCTTATGGTGAAGTGGACGGTGACAGCGCCTCGCTGGCTGAGCTGTGCGCATTGATCAGCGCCCTGTCACAGCAACCGATCACCCAGCAGATCGCCGTCACCGGCTCTGTCGACCAATTCGGCAACGTACAGCCGATAGGTGGCGTTAACGAAAAGATCGAAGGTTTCTTCGAGGTTTGTGTACGCCGCGGTCTGACGGGCAAACAGGGCGTCGTATTGCCCGCGACCAACGTGCGCCACCTGTGCCTGCGCCAGGACATCGTCGACGCGGTACGCGAAGGGCAATTCCATCTGTGGGCGGTAGAGAGCGCGGCGGAAGCCTTGCCTTTGCTCACAGGTTGCCTCTACTCTGACGAACAACAGCCGAATTTGTTGGCGGCCATTCAGGAACGGATTGCGCAGGTGAGCCTGCAGGAACGCCGTCGTCCGTGGCCGCTGCGCTGGCTCAACTGGTTCAACCACGGCTGATCGGACTTGTTCAGCGTACACGTGTTAGCTAACCTGCGTCCTTCATTAAAATAAGGCTTACTGAGAACATGGTAGATAAACGCGATTCCTATACGAAAGAAGACCTCGAAGCATCCGGCCGTGGCGAGCTGTTCGGCGCCGGTGGCCCACCGTTGCCGGCAGGTAACATGTTGATGATGGACCGCGTGGTCAAGATGACCGAAGACGGCGGGACTCACAACAAAGGTTATGTGGAAGCGGAGCTGGATATTAATCCGGACCTATGGTTCTTCGGTTGCCACTTTATCGGCGATCCGGTCATGCCAGGCTGTCTGGGCCTGGATGCGATGTGGCAGTTGGTCGGTTTCTACCTCGGTTGGCTGGGTGGCGAAGGCAAAGGCCGCGCGCTGGGCGTTGGTGAAGTCAAGTTTACCGGCCAGGTGCTGCCAACCGCGAAAAAAGTGACCTACCGTATTAACTTCAAACGCGTCATCACCCGTAAGCTGATCATGGGCGTCGCCGATGGCGAAGTGCTGGTTGACGGTGAAGTGATCTATACCGCCACCGATCTGAAAGTGGGTCTGTTCAAGGATACCACAGCGTTCTAATCACGCAGACAAGAGGGCGGCCATCGTCTTCTTTGCTAATGCTCTTCGCATGCATGCCATCACGCCCAGCGTGATGGCATTTCTTTCTCTTACCGTTTAAAGACTACCCACCTCCTTTAATCGCCCGCTACCGAACCGGTTTATCCCGCATGTCTCTACCGAAACGGACAAAGCCACAGGCCGGTTGAGCGCCCCCTCCCCACAGCCAGCTATCGACACGATAGCGGTTTTTGCGTCCGGTTATTTTCTTGCCCCTTAAAATCACCTAGTATAACCATCCACGTAACTACAATAAATGTACCGACAAAGGGCCGATATGCAAAAAACCCGCTTTAGCGATGCACCTTGCCCCGTCGCACGTTCATTAGATCGTGTCGGAGAATGGTGGAGCATCCTGATCCTGCGTGATGCCTTTCAGGGGTTGTCCAAATTCGACGAATTCCAACAAAGCCTGGGGATGTCACCGACTCTCCTGGCCCGACGCCTGAAGGATTTGGTGGCCCACGGCATTCTGCATAAGCAACGTTATCAAACGCGGCCGGTCCGCTATCAGTATCTGCTCACCGAACGCGGCAACGATTTTCTCCCCGTGCTGGCAGCTCTCTCAGAATGGGGCAATCGCCATTTGATCGACGGTGACATTAGCGCCTTGTTAGTCGACAGCCGCACCGATCGGCCGATCCAGGTCCAGTTGGTCAATATCGATAGCCAACAACCGGTGCCGCCGCAGTTTATTACGCTGGCGCCAGGGCCTGCGGCAAATGAAGGCATACATCAACGCGCCGCACTGATGCGGCAACGGCGCCTCGCCGATTTATCCGAACTTACCAAGGAGTCGTCATGAGCAATCGTCGTATCGTTATTACCGGCATGGGTGCCGTTTCACCGTTAGGGTGCGGCGTGGAGACCATCTGGCAACGTTTGTTAAAAGGAGAGTCCGGCATTCGGGCTTTACCTGACGAGATCGTTGCAGATTTACCGATCAAGGTCGGAGGTCAGGTTCCGGCGCTGGCGCAGGATGCTGAAGCGGGCTTCAACCCCGACGCTTCCGTCGCCCCCAAAGACCAAAAGAAAATGGATCGCTTTATCCTGTTTGCCATGGCGGCGGCGGATGAAGCCGTTCGTCAGGCCGGCTGGATAGCCGATACGGAGGAAAAACAAGAGCGCACCGCCACCGTCATCGCCTCGGGCATTGGCGGCTTTCCGGCGATTGCCCAGGCGGTACGCACCACCGACAACCGCGGCGCCAAGCGCCTGTCGCCCTTCACCATCCCCTCTTTCCTGGTCAATCTGGCGGCCGGCCATGTTTCCATCAAGCATCACTTCAAAGGCCCGATTGGCGCACCGGTCACCGCCTGTGCGGCCGGCGTGCAAGCCATTGGCGACGCCGTGCGTCTGATCCGCAATGATGAGGCCGATATCGCGCTGTGCGGCGGTACCGAAGCCGCTATCGACACCGTCAGCCTGGGCGGATTCGCCGCCGCGCGCGCTATGTCTACCGCACCGGCCGAGTTGGCAAGGCAGGCTTCTCGGCCTTTTGACAGCGCGCGAGACGGATTTGTCATGGGGGAAGGCGCCGGCATGCTGGTGATTGAAACGCTGGAACACGCGCGGGCGCGCGGCGCCACACCGCTCGCAGAAATCGTCGGTTATGGCACCAGCGCCGACGCCTACCACATGACCTCCGGTGCCGAAGACGGCAACGGTGCTTATCGGGCGATGAAAACCGCGTTGAAGCAGGCGAACGTCACCCCAGAAGAGGTTCAGCATTTAAACGCGCACGCGACCTCAACGCCCGTGGGCGATCTGGGTGAAATCAATGCCATCAAACACCTGTTTGGCACGACAGGGAGCGTCGCGGTAACCTCGACAAAATCCGCCACCGGGCACCTGCTCGGCGCCGCCGGCGGGCTGGAAACCATCTTTACCGCCTTGGCTCTGCGCGACCAGATCGCCCCGGCGACGCTGAATCTGGACAATCCCGATCCGGCGGCGGCAGGTTTGCACCTGGTCGCGAAACGGGCTGAATCGATGAGCATAACCTACGCCTTATCGAACGGCTTCGGCTTTGGCGGCGTGAATGCGAGTATTCTACTGAAACGCTGGCAGGACGAATAAACGGCACAAACAAAAACCTCCGCCAAGGGCGGAGGTTATTCCTTTTATTTGACAGGGAGCCGCTTAAGCGGTCACAGCCCTGTCTTCCATGGCTTCTCGCCAACCTCCCAGCCATTGAGACCGGGCGTCCACCGATGATTGGTAGGGACAATGTTCCCTGGAACGCCCTAAAATACCTGCCTGATACCCTCTCGAATGCGCCCTTTCCAGACGATCGCGTTTCTGTCTCTTCATGCCTCGTTTCCCTCATTTTGGTCTGGTGGAAAGAAAACAATGGCTGCTTTTTGCGCAGCCACGAGTAATCAATAGCGCTAAAAGAAGAGAAGATCAATGCGCAAAATTCACGCCAATGTCATATTTGTGAGCTACGCCCGAGGAAAATGCTAAGTGGCTGATCTGCCGGGAAAGGGTTTAACTGTTTGAAATAAAATATAAATCCCTGCCAGCGAGAAAAAACGGATTTTCACACCGACAGGGATTAGACGATTTTAGACCAAATTATGACTAAATGCCGCCCATCTGTGCTGCGATAGCCTGAGCTTCCTGCTGCCATCCCTGCGCCAGGGTGCGCACCAGGGCATCATAGCCGTCTTCACCCTGTTTCAATTCCAGGCTGAAAGGCCGTTTGATCAAGCGCCCCTGGCGATTCAGCACCCACTCGCCGCGAATGATCGCCTTGCCGTCAAAACGGCCGTGGAAGCCGCTGATGGTCACGTTCAGTACATCCTGATCGCTGCTCATCGGCTGCGAAGAGACCACCCAGCCCGGCAGCGCGCTGCTCAGGTTGGTGACCAGCGTTTGCTGCAGCTGCTGGTCGAGCGGGCTGGCCCACAGGTTGTTCTGGGCTATCACATACTGTACGTCGTTGGTCTGATACACCACGCCGTTCTGCGCCAGATAATCCGCCACGCTCACGTGTTCCAGCCACAGCTGGCGCGTGGAAGCGCCGCTGCTGCTGGCTGCAGCAGGCGCACCCAGCGCCGGCAACTGATAGTAAGTCTTCTGTGGCGAACTGCTGCAGGCGCTGAGTAACAGCGCCAGGGCTACCGGGATCCATTTCATCATTTCGTGGCCTTCTTCGGCTGAGGGTCAGTGCTGCCGGCGGCTTCAAACACCAGCGCGTTGCTCTTCTCATTCAGGGTGCGCAGCACCGGTTGCAGCTCACGCAATACCTGATCGAGGCGCTGCATGTCGCCCACCATCTTGTTGTAAGCCGGTGAACCAGGCTGGAGCCCTTTCATGCTGCGGTTCAGCTCCAGCAGCGTTTTCTGCATGTCCTGCGGCAGCGCCTGCATCTCTTTGCTGGCGATGATGTCGTTCAGCGACTTCATGGTCTGCTGCGTCGACTTCATGGTTTTCTGACTTTCTGCCAGCGTCTTGGTCGCTTCGTTGATCATCGGATTGATCGGCATCGAATTAATCTTATCCAACGTCTGCATCAGTTTCTGCTGGATCTGCGCCAGACCGCCGCTGGTGGTCGGCATCAGCGGATAACCGAACAGCTCGCGCGGCCCTTTCCACGGTTTTTCCTGCGGATAGAAGTCAAGATCGATGTACAGCGAACCGGTCAGCAGGTTGGCGGACTTCATCGAGGCGCGCATGCCGCGAGACTCCGCATCTTTCAGGTGCCCTTCAATATCGAAGTTGCCGCCCAGCTGTTTCTGGAAGCGATCCGGCTCGATGCGGATCAGCACCGGAATGCGGTAATCGTTATCCAGACGCTGCGCCATGCCGTCTTTATAGAACGGCACCTGCGCCACCGTACCCAGACGGATGCCGCGGAACTCGACCGGCGCGCCCGGCTGCAGGCCGCGTACCGAGTCGGAGAAGAACAGCAGGTAATCCTTATGCACGGTATACAGTGAATCCTGCGTGCTGCGCTGGTTGTCGAACAGCTGGTACTCCGCCTTCTCTTTCGCCTGTTCGCCACGATCCCAGCCGTCCGGCACGTCAAAACTGACCCCGCCGCTGAACAGCGTGGTCAACGAGCCCATCTCCACCCGCATGCCCTGCGCCGACATGTCAAACGCCACGCCGCTGTCTTTCCAGAAACGCACGTTGGTGGTGACCAACTGATCGTAAGGCGCGGTGATGAACAGCTGATAGCGCATAGCGCGTTCTTTAGGATCGAAGTAGCTGGTTTCCACCGACCCGACGCGATAACCGCGGAACAGCACCGGATCGCCGGCGTTGAGCTGGCCTGACTTCTCGCTGTCCAGCACGATGCGCAACCCTTTGGCATCCGGGGAGGCCAGCGGCGGCGCATCGAGCAGCTGATAGTTGTCTTTGCCGTCTTTGCCTTTGTTGCCCGGCTGCAGTTCGATATAGGCGCCGGAGAGCAACGTGCCCAGCCCGGAGACGCCTTCACGGCCGATCTGCGGCTTCACCACCCAGAAAGCGGAATCCTGGCGCAGCAATTTTTCCATGCCGGAATTGAGGCGAGCCTGCACCATCACCTTGCTCAGGTCATCGCTCAACGTGACGGTTTCCACCACGCCGACGTCAACGCTGCGGCTTTTGATTTTGGTTTTACCCGCTTCCAGCCCTTCCGCCGTCGAGGTCACCAGCGTCACCACCGGCCCCTGATGGCTGAAGTGGTAAAACAGGATCCAGGCGCCGATCAGCGCGGTCACGATGGGAATGATCCACACCGGCGACCAGCGTTTGATCTTCTCGACGTCCGCGACGCTATGATTATTTTCCGTCACCTTGCGGCTCCTTGTTGATTGTTTCACTTGCGCGATCCCAGGTCAGCCGGGGATCAAATGTCATGGCGGCGAACATGGTGAGGATCACCACCAGCGCGAACAGCACGGCGCCCGTCGCGGGATAAATGCTCATCAACTGCCCCATTCGCACCAGCGCCGACAACACGGCGATCACAAACACGTCGATCATTGACCAACGGCCAACGAATTCGACCACTTCATAAATCAGATGCATACGCTCGCTGTCGGCGCGCGGTTTCTTCCTGCCGTTTGCATCCCAGCACAGCCAGCCGATCGCCAACATTTTCAGCGACGGCACCATGATACTGGCGATGAAAATCACCATCGCCACCGGATAAGAGCCGTCCCCCCACAGCAGGATCACCCCCGCCATGATGGTGGAGTTCATCTTGTTGCCCAACGCCTCGGTCACCATGATCGGCATCAGGTTGGCCGGAATATACAGCATGACAGAGGTCACCAGCAGCGCCAGCGTCCACTGCAGGCTGTGACGACGCCGCACGTAGCCCTTGGTGTGGCAGCGCGGACAGCGCACCTGATCGGCCGGCAAGATCGCCGTGCAGCACGCGCAAGAGCGCACGCCCTGGCGCATGCCGGTGCGCCCCACCGTCAGCGGGCGATTAAGTCGCGGCGCCGGTTCGATATCCTGCCACAACCAGCGCCGATCCACGCACTGGAAGGCGCGCACCTGCAGCAGGCAGAACAGGCAGTAAGGCACGAAGCTGCTGCCGATGCCGATATCGCCGTAGGCCATCAGCTTGACGAAGCTGACCAGCACCCCGGCGAGGAAAATCTCCACCATGCACCAGGTCTTGAACTGGAACAGCACCCGGGCCATCCATTCTTTGAGGCCCAGCGGCAAATGCACTCTGGCGCACAGCAGGATGATCGCCACCATGCAAAACGCCGGGATCAGCTGCACGAACACCATAAACAAGGTGGCCATGCTGGCGTAGTCTTCCGCCACCATGACTTCCGGGATTTGGATCAGCCGGATTTCGTTGCCGAGGCCGGCGACGCGCATGTTGATAAACGGGAAAATGTTGGCCAGCACCAGCATGAACAAGGCGCTGAGCGCGTAACCGATCGGCCGCTTGCGCGGCTCGTCCCAGCGGGCGCTGAGCGTGGTTTTGCAGCGCGGGCATACCGCTTTGCTGCCATAGGCCAGCGGCGGCAGCGCCACCAGCATGTCGCACTGCGGACACAGCATCAGGTTATCCTGTTGCGCCGCCGAGGGTGCGGAATGACTATGCTGCTGATGATTGTTGTGGGAACACACCATATTCCTCCTAAATAACGTTGCTCACCGGCACGTCGATGCCGCCCGCAGCAGCGCGCGGGCGGCATCGCAACGGTCAGCCGTTTTTCATCGCTTCCAGCTCTTCCCAACGGGCGAAAGCCTGTTCCAGCGCTTGCTCGGCATCAGCCAGCGCCGTCAGCACTTCTTGCGTTTCGCTGTGCGGCCGCGTGAAGAAATCCGCGTCACTCATCTGCGCCTGCAGCGCTTCGATTTCCGCTTCCAGCTGTTCGAGCCGCTGCGGCAACTGTTCCAGCTCACGCAGCAGGTTGTAACTCAGCTTGGCCGCCGTTTTCTTCGGCTGTTCGGCCTTTTTCTCCGCCGCCGGTTTGCTCGCGCTCGGCGCCGCCTGACGAATCGGTTTCGCCGTCGCGCGCTGGTGATGCGCATCGTAGTAACCGCCGACGAAGGCATTGATCACGCCGTTGCCTTCGAAGATCCAGCACTCGGTCACCGAGTTGTCGACGAACTGACGATCGTGGCTGACCAGCAGTACGGTGCCCTGGTAGCCGTCGATCAGCTCTTCCAGCAACTCCAGCGTTTCGACGTCGAGATCGTTGGTTGGTTCATCGAGGATCAGCAGATTGCTCGGTTTAAGAAACAGCTTAGCCAACAGCAGGCGGTTACGCTCACCGCCCGACAGCGCCTTCACCGGCGTCATCGCGCGTTTCGGATGGAACAGGAAGTCCTGCAGATAGCCCAATACGTGGCGAGGACGGCCGTTGACCATCACTTCCTGCTTGCCTTCCGCCAGATTGTCCATCACCGTGCGTTCCGGATCGAGATCGGCGCGGTGCTGGTCGAAATAGGCCACTTCCAGCTTGGTGCCGCAGTGCACGCGGCCGCTGTCGGCTTTCAGCTGACCGAGCATCAGTTTCAGCAGCGTGGTTTTGCCGCAGCCGTTCGGCCCCACCAGCGCAATCTTGTCGCCGCGCTGCACCTGGGCGGAGAAACCGCGCACCAGCACTTTTTCGCCAACCTGATAATTGACGTCTTCCAGCTCGAATACGATTTTGCCGGAGCGGGTCGCCTCTTCCACTTGCATCTTGGCGGTGCCCATCACTTCGCGGCGCTGCGAGCGCTCGACGCGCAGCGCCTTCAGCGCGCGCACGCGGCCCTCATTGCGGGTGCGGCGCGCCTTGATGCCCTGACGGATCCAGACCTCTTCCTGCGCCAGCTTGCGGTCGAACTCGGCGTTTTGCAGCTCTTCCACCCGCAGCGCTTCTTCTTTGCTCTGCAGATACAGATCGTAGTTGCCCGGCCAGGAAACCAGCTTGCCGCGATCCAGATCGACGATGCGCGTCGCCATGTTGCGGATAAACGAACGGTCGTGCGAGATGAAGACGATGCTGCCGTCGAACTCTTTCAGGAAACCTTCCAGCCAGTCGATAGTTTCGATATCCAGGTGGTTGGTCGGTTCGTCGAGCAGCAGCACGCGCGGCGAGCTCACCAGCGCGCGGCCCAGCGCCGCTTTACGCAGCCAGCCGCCGGACAGTGAGGAAAGCTCGGCGTCGCCGTTCAGCCCCAGCTGCAGCAGCACTTCGCTGATGCGGCTGTCGAGCTGCCACAGCCCCTGGTGATCGAGGATCTCCATGATTTGCGCCATGCGCGCCAGGTTTTTCTCGCTTGGATCGCTTTCCACCAGGTGAGAGATCGCGTGATAGGCCTTCAGGTGTTCCGCCTGCTCCGCAACGCCTTCCGCCACGAAGTCGAACACGCTGCCGCCGATATTGCGCGGCGGATCCTGTTGCAGACGCGCCACGATCAGATCCTGTTCGTAGATCACCCGGCCATCGTCCAGCGGGATCTCTTTGCCGAGGATCTTCAGCAGCGTGGATTTGCCGGCGCCGTTGCGCCCGACCAGACACACGCGCTCGTTGTCTTCAATATGAATTTCGGTGTTGTCTAACAGTGGCGCATCGCTGAAAGAGAGCCAGGCGCCGGACATGCTGATTAACGACATAGTAATTATTTTCCTTCGCCGGCGTGAGTCACCAGCCAGCAGTTGTGGATCTGACGGTTACGGGCAAAATCCTGCGACAGCGTCTTGGCGGTGATCTCTTTCGCCTCCAGACCCAACGCGCTCAGCCCTGCCATATCCATTTGGAAACCGCGCTTGTTGTTCGAGAACATGATGGTTCCGTTGCGGCGCAGCAACCGTTTCAAATCTTTCATCAGCGCCAGATGATCGCGCTGCACGTCAAAGGTGTTCTCCATCCGCTTGGAGTTGGAGAACGTCGGCGGATCGATGAAGATCACGTCGAACTGTTCATTGGCGTTGCTCAGCCAAGACAGGCAATCGGCCTGGATCAGCCGATGCTGACGGCCGGTCAGGCCGTTGGCGCGCAGGTTCTTCTCCGCCCATTCCAGGTAAGTACGCGACATGTCCACCGTGGTGGTGCTGCGCGCGCCGCCCAGCCCGGCGTGCACGCTGGCGGTGCCGGTGTAAGCGAACAGGTTGAGGAAATCCTTGCCGCCGCTCATCTCGCCCAGCATACGGCGCGCGATGCGGTGATCGAGGAACAGACCGGTATCAAGATAGTCGGTCAGGTTGACCCACAGTTTGGCGTTATACTCTTCCACCAGCAGGAACTCGCCCTTCTGCGCCAGCTTCTCGTACTGGTTTTTGCCCTTCTGCCGCTCGCGGGTTTTCAGGATCAGTTGATTCGACGGCAGCTCCAGCACCGCCAGCGTCGCGTTGATCACATCGAACAGACGCTGACGTGCTTTCTGCGCATCGACGGTTTTCGGCGGCGCATATTCCTGCACCACCACCTTGCTGCCGTAGCGATCCACCGCAACGTTGTATTCTGGCAGATCGGCATCGTACAGGCGGTAGCATTCAATGCCCTGCTGTTTCGCCCACTTGTCGAGCTTCTTCAAATTCTTGCGCAGACGGTTGGCGAAATCTTCCGCCACCTGCACGCCGCCGGTGGCGCTACCGGCCGGGCTTGCCGCCAGCTGATAATTTTTCTGCACGCACTCCAGCGGGCCGTTCTTCGCCTTGAACTGGCGCTCGGCGCGCAGCTGCAGGCAGCTCAACAGCTCCGGCGAGGCGCTGAACAGCGACAGTTGCCAACCGCCGAAGGCGCTTTTCATCACGCGGCCCAGCATGTTGTGCAGCGCGATCAGCGCCGGTTCGCTTTCCAGGCGTTCGCCGTACGGCGGGTTGCTGATCACCGTGCCGTGCGGGCCTTCCGGCAGCGGGTTGGTCAAGCGCGCGACGTCGCCGACGTTGAAGGTGATCAGCTCGGCGACGCCGGCGCGGCGGGCGTTGCCGCGCGCCATTTCAATCACCCGGCGATCGATATCGGAACCGAAGAAGCGAGAGGCGGTTTCCTGCAGGCCACGGCGCGCACGCACCTGCGCTTCGGTGGTGACTTCACGCCACAGTTCGGCGTTGTGGCCATTCCAGGCGCTGAAGCCCCAGTGTTGACGGTGCAGGCCCGGCGCGCGATCGGCAGCGATCATCGCCGCTTCGATCAACAGCGTGCCGGAGCCGCACATCGGATCAAGCATCGGCGTGCCCGGCTGCCAGCCGGAACGCAGCACGATGGCGGCCGCCAGGTTTTCCTTCAGCGGCGCCTGGCCGGTGAGATCGCGGTAGCCGCGCTGATGCAGACCTTCGCCGCTCAGATCGAGCGCCACGCTGGCCATATCGCGCTGCAGGAAGACGTTAACGCGAATGTCCGGCTGCTGTTTGGCGACCGTCGGGCGTTGGTCGAGTTTGCGGGTGAAGCTGTCGACGATGGCGTCTTTCACCTTCAGCGCGCCATATTGGCTGTTGCGGATCTCTTCGTTCACGCCGCTGAAATGCACGGCAAAGGTTTTATCCACGCCAAAAATGCTCGGCCAGTCGATCGCCTGCACCCCGAGGTACAGATCCAGATCGCTGTGCACGCGGAATTCGTTCAGCGGCAACAGAATGCGCGAAGCCAGGCGGCTCCACAGCAAGCTTTGGTACAGAAGACGATCGTCACCCTGAAAATGTACCCCGCCCTGCACCACTTTGCAGTCGTGAGCGCCAAGCGCTTCCAGCTCGCTTTTTAACAGTTCTTCCAATCCACGCGCCGTGCTGGCAAACAGAGAGTTCATATCGTACTTATCACCAAAAAGAAAATTGTTGCGCATTATAGCTAATCCGCACCGCTTGTCATAAAGTTGCTCCCTTCTATTTAATCATCGCACGGAGATAAGGGTGATCACGCTTTCCAAACTCTACGTCCATCCGGTTAAATCACTG
Organism: Serratia sp. 506_PEND; assembly: GCF_001076875.1. Taxonomy (NCBI): domain Bacteria; kingdom Pseudomonadati; phylum Pseudomonadota; class Gammaproteobacteria; order Enterobacterales; family Yersiniaceae; genus Serratia; species Serratia sp. 506_PEND. The sequence goes on along the minus strand of NZ_JVEL01000504.1, from coordinate 29,355 downwards.
CGCGGCCTGCAGCTTTCTTACGCCCAGGTCGGCAGCAGCGGTCTGGCCTTCGACCGCAACTTTATGATCACCGAGCCGGACGGCACCTTTATTACCGCGCGCCAATATCCGCAGATGGTGCTGTTCACGCCGGCGCTGCTGCCGGACGGGCTGTTCCTGACCGCGCCGGACGGCGAAAGCGCCGCCATTCGCTTCAGCGACTTCGCCGCCGCGCCGCAGCCGACCGAGGTATGGGGCAACCATTTCACCGCGCTGACTGCGCCAGATGAGATCAACCGTTGGCTGAGCGGCTATTTCCAGCGCGACGTGCAGCTGCGCTGGCTGGGGCCGGAGCTGACCCGCCGGGTCAAGAAGCACCCTGAAATCCCGCTGACGTTTGCCGACGGCTACCCTTATCTGCTGATTAACCAGGCTTCGTCCAACGATCTGCAGCAGCGTTGCCCCGGCAGCATCAAGCTGGAACAGTTCCGCCCCAATCTGGTGGTGAGCGGCGCTACCGCCTGGGCTGAAGACGGCTGGCAGGTGATCCGCGTCGGCGACGTCATGTTCGATCTGGTGAAACCCTGCAGCCGCTGCGTGCTCACCACCGTCAGCACCGAGCGTGGCCGCAAGCACCCGAGCGGCGAACCGCTCAGCACGCTGCAAAAATTCCGCTCCGCCGACAACGGCGATATCGATTTCGGCCAGAATATGATCGCGCGCAACAGCGGCATCATCCGCGTGGGCGATACGGTGGAAGTGCTGTCGACCAAGCCGCCGCGCCCTTATGGCGCAGGCAAAGTGGTGGAGAGCGTGCAAGCGCCGCAAGACAGCGCGCACAGCGTCACGATCGAATATGAAGGAAAGGTGTTTACCGGCAACAACCAGCAGATTTTGCTCGAACAGCTGGAGCAGCAAGGCATCCGCGTGCCTTACTCGTGCCGCGCCGGGATTTGCGGCAGTTGCCGCATTACGTTGCTGAGCGGTGAAGTCGCGCCCCTGAAGAAAAGCGCGCTGGGCGACAACGGCACCATCCTGTGCTGCAGCTGCATCCCGAAAAGTGATTTGACCCTGGCGTAATCCGCCTTATACCGCCCTGTCGTAAGCCGGGGCGGCGCTTTCATCCTGCGCGCAGGGTTTCAGCCGATCGTGCATCACCTTGATGGCGTCGCCCAATACCATGGTACGGCCGGCGACCGTCAGCTGATTTTGCGCCAGCAGGCACAGGCTGGCGTTATCCCCGGCCTCCACCACCAGCAAGCGCGCTTCCGCGCCGCTCTCCATCACTTTCACCGCCGCCAGCTCGCCGTTTTTCGGCTGCAGCGGGTAATGCTGCTGCGAGAAATGCCAGCTCTTTGGCATCAGCGGTTTCAGGAAGCGATAGGCGACCAGCGCATTCAACACCAGCTCGGCGCGCTGTTCATGGCTCAGCTTGACCTGCTTGCACTGTTCTTCATAGGTGAAATAAAGGGCGGCGTCATCCACGCAAAAAGCGCATTCATCAAAGGCGTCCGGCGTTAACATTTTGGCCGGGAAACGTGAACGAAAGATCATACCATTAGCTAAATCCAGCATTAGCCGATCGTGTTCGGCATCAAAATACCAACGCCAATTATCGTCAGGTTTTATCTTCATTTCGTATCCTTCTCGCTGCCTATGCCAACGCCGCACTCACCCTAAAAGGCGATTTTATCACCGATAAAATAGCTTAAACATCGGATAATTCCGCGAACGATATTTATGCTAACGAACAAAATATAGACGAGCCGGGGGCAGAAATAAACCCCCGGAATAAAATGAGAGGAAAAATATTAGATATGGGTAACGATATCTTTAATCAAACGCGGGCCGTGATAGATAAATCCGGAATAAATTTGCAGCAGGCTCGCGCCGGCCTCCATTTTTTCGCGCGCCGCCGTCAGCGAATCGATGCCGCCTACGCCGATAATCGGCAGGCGCCCCTGCAGTTCGGTGGAGAGACGACGGATCACTTCGGTGCTGCGTGATTGCAACGGACGCCCGCTTAACCCGCCCGCTTGTTCGCAATAATTCAACCCCTGGATCAATTTTCGATCCAACGTGGTATTGGTGGCGATCACGCCATCGATATTATGCCGCACCAGGCTATCGGCAATTTGGATCAATTCTTCTTCTGAAAGATCCGGCGCGATCTTTACCGCCACCGGCACATATTTGTGATGACGCGCATGTAATTCCTGCTGCTTATTTTTAATCGCAGCCAAAAGATCGTCCAGCGCTTCGCCATACTGTAAGGATCGTAACCCCGGCGTATTCGGTGAAGAGATGTTAATCGCGATATATCCGGCATACGGATAAACTTTATCCATGCAGATCAAATAATCGTCTTTTCCCTGCTCGACCGGCGTGTCTTTATTCTTGCCGATATTGATCCCAAGAATGCCGCCGAAATGGGATTTCTTAACGTTTTCAACCAGATTGTCCACGCCATGGTTATTGAACCCCATGCGGTTAATCAGGCCTTCCGCCTCAACCACGCGGAACAAGCGCGGCTTGTCATTGCCCGGTTGCGGACGCGGCGTCACGGTGCCAACTTCCACATGGCCGAAGCCCATCGCGCCGAACGCATCGATGCATTCGCCGTTTTTATCCAGACCGGCGGCCAATCCCAGCGGGTTTTTAAACGACAGCCCCATGCAGCTGACCGGTTTGGTCGGCACGGACTGACGGACAAGAAACGCTAATGGGGTGCCGGTAATACGGCTGAGCTGACGAAAGGTCACTTCGTGCGCGCGCTCCGGATCGAGCTGGAACAACGCTTTCCTGATGAGGGGGTAGTACATGGACTCTCCTGATTTCCCGGTTGCAAACCGGGGGCGTATTATCCGGTATCCCCCGCCTAATTGGAATTGATTAAAGGCAAAAAAAGCCGTTTTTACGCAATCGTTTTCCCTCTTCGCCGCCAAATCGCTGCCAATCCGCTTTTGCGCATATCCAAATCAAAAAATGAGATTTAAAAAACGCGCCCGGTTGCTGGTAGGTTTAAAACACTTCCCATTGATTTTCTAATTAAACCTAACTTTTAGTTATAAGGAGTGGCAATGCGCGTTATATCACTGGCCGGTAGCCCACGCATCCCATCACGTTCCGCCGCGCTGCTCTCGCTGAGTCAGAACTGGCTGCGGCAGCAAGGGGTGGAAGTGACGGCCTATACCCTGCACGACTTTGACGCCGAAGATCTGCTGTACGCCAACTTCAACAGTCCGGCGATCAAGGCGTTTGCCGAGCAGCTGGCGCAGGCCGACGGCCTGCTGATTTCCACGCCGGTTTATAAAGCGTCGTTCTCCGGCGCGCTGAAAACCCTGCTGGATCTGCTGCCGGAACGCGCTCTGGATCATAAGGTGGTGTTGCCGCTGGCGACCGGGGGGTCTGTCGGCCACATGCTGGCGGTGGACTATGCGTTGAAACCGGTGCTGGCGGCGCTGAAAGCGCAAGAGGTGCTGCACGGCGTGTTCGCCGACGACAGCCAGATCCAGTTGACCGACGAAGGCGCCACGCTCACCGACGCCGTGGCCGCCCGGCTGGAAGAGGCACTGGCCAGTTTCTATCTGGCGCTTGGCCGCCGCAAACCGCCTGCGCTGCGCGTCGCCTCGCCACTGGCGGCGCGTCAAACCGCCTGAAACGCCTGGAAAAGGAGAGCCTGAATGAAACAACGCATCGCTTTGCGGCGTTGGCTGAGCGCCGCCGCCTTCACCGGCCTGCTGTCGCTGGTTTGGGCCAACGCCGCCGTCGCTCAGGATCCGGCGCAATTCCGCATCGGCTACCAAAAAGGATCGGTCAGTCTGGTGCTGGCGAAGAGCCACCGGCTGCTGGAGGAACGTTTCCCCGCCACCCGCATCAGTTGGATCGAGTTTCCCGCCGGCCCGCAGATGCTGGAGGCCTTGAACGTCGGCAGCATCGATCTGGGCAGCACCGGCGATATTCCGCCGATCTTCGCGCAGGCCGCCGGGGCGGATCTGCTGTATGTCGGCGTTGAGCCGCCCAAACCGAAGGCGGAAGTGATCCTGGTGCCGGAAAACAGCCCGATCAAAACCGTCGCCAATCTGAAAGGCCATAAGGTCGCGTTCCAGAAAGGATCCAGCTCACATAACCTGCTGCTGCGATCGCTGCAAAAAGCCGGACTGAAATTTACGGATATCCAGCCTGCCTATTTAACGCCCGCTGATGCGCGCGCTGCATTCCAGCAGGGCAACGTCGATGCCTGGGCGATCTGGGATCCTTATTATTCCGCCGCGCTGCTGCAGGGCGGCGTGCGGGTGCTCGGCGACGGCACCGATCTGAATCAGACCGGTTCCTTCTATCTGGCGGCGCGCCCCTATGTCGAAGCTAATGGCGCCTTTATCAGCCAGGTCTTGACGGTGCTGACCCAGGCCGATGCGCTCACCCGCAGCGACCGGGCGCAAAGCGTGACCCTGCTGGCCAACGCCATGGGGCTGCCGGAACCGGTGATCGCCAGCTATCTGGATCACCGCCCTCCGACCGCCATCACACCGCTCGATGCGCATACGATCGCCGCGCAGCAGCAAACCGCCGACCTGTTTTACGCCAACCGGTTGGTGCCGGTGAAGGTCGACATCTCGCAACGCATCTGGCGCCCAAGCGCACAATAAATACGGGGGAACATTGACGATGAGCCTGAACGTTTTCTGGTTTTTACCCACCCATGGCGACGGCCACTATCTTGGCAGCACGCAGGGCGCTCGCAGCGTCGATCACGGTTACTTGCAGCAGATCGCCCAGGCGGCGGATCGGCTGGGATTCGGCGGCGTGCTGATCCCCACCGGTCGCTCTTGCGAAGACTCCTGGCTGGTGGCCGCCTCGCTGATCCCGGTCACCCAGCGGCTGAAATTTTTGGTCGCGTTGCGGCCGGGCATCATCTCCCCTACGCTGGCGGCGCGTCAGGCGGCGACGCTGGATCGCCTGTCCAACGGGCGCGCGCTGTTCAATCTGGTCACCGGCGGCGATCCGGAAGAGCTGGCGGCGGAGGGGTTACATCTCAGTCATGAAGAGCGTTACGAGGCCTCGACCGAGTTCACTCATATCTGGCGCCGGGTGCTGGAAGGGGAAACCGTCGATTTCCACGGCAAGCATATTCAGGTGAAAGGTGCCAAGCTGCTGTTCCCGCCGGTGCAGCAGCCGCGCCCGCCGCTCTATTTCGGCGGATCCTCCGCCGCCGCGCAGGATCTGGCCGCTGAACAGGTAGAAATGTACCTCACCTGGGGAGAGCCGCCGGCGCAGGTCAAAGAGAAGATCGAGGAAGTACGCGCCAAAGCGGCGGCGAAGGGCCGCCAGGTGCGTTTCGGCATCCGTCTGCACGTCATCGTGAGGGAAACCACCGAAGAGGCCTGGCGCGCCGCCGATCGGCTGATCGCGCACCTCGATGAGGAAACCATCGCCAACGCGCAGCAGGCCTTTGCGCGCTTCGACTCCGTCGGCCAACGGCGCATGGCGGCGCTGCACGGCGGCAAAAAGGATAACCTGGAGATCAGCCCGAACCTGTGGGCCGGCATCGGCCTGGTGCGCGGCGGCGCCGGCACCGCGCTGGTGGGCGATGGCCCGACGGTCGCGGCGCGCATGCAGGAATATGCCGATCTGGGCATCGACACCTTTATTCTCTCCGGCTATCCGCATCTGGAAGAGGCCTACCGCGTCGGCGAACTGCTGTTCCCGCACCTCGATCTGGCGCAGGAGGAAACGCCCGCTCGCCTTCAACCGGTGCGCCCGCAGGGCGAAGTGGTGGCTAACATCTATGTTCCGCAAAAAGTATCGCAGAGCTGAGGAGCGCCCCGATGGCAAATAACGTACAACGCATCCTGTATCGGCTGGCTCCCTGGGCGCTGCCGTTGGCGCTGGTGATCATCTGGCAGATCGCCGTCGAAACCGGCTGGCTGTCCAACCGCATTTTGCCGGCGCCGAGTGCGGTGCTGGCCGCCTTCTGGCGCCTGAGCCAAAGCGGCGAACTGTGGCAGCACCTGAGCATCAGCAGCCAGCGCGCGTTGATCGGCTTTGGCATCGGCGGCAGCATCGGACTGATACTCGGCTTTATTACCGGGCTGTCGCGCTGGGGTGAACGCCTGCTGGACAGCTCGGTGCAAATGATCCGCAACGTGCCGCATCTGGCGCTGATCCCGTTGGTGATCCTGTGGTTCGGCATCGATGAATCCGCCAAGATCTTTCTGGTGGCGCTCGGTACGCTGTTTCCGATTTATCTCAACACCTATCACGGCATCAAAAACATCGATCGCGGCCTGTTGGAGATGGCCCGCAGCTACGGCCTGAGCGGTTTCCGCCTGTTTACACAGGTGGTGCTGCCGGGCGCGCTGCCGTCGATTATGGTCGGCGTGCGTTTCGCTCTCGGCTTCATGTGGCTGACGCTGATCGTCGCCGAAACCATCTCGGCCAATTCGGGCATCGGCTACCTGGCGATGAACGCGCGTGAATTTCTGCAAACCGACGTGGTGGTGGTGGCGATCGTGCTGTACGCCCTGCTCGGCAAGCTGGCGGACGTGGGCGCGCAGCTGTTGGAGCGCGTCTGGTTGCGCTGGCATCCGGCCTATCAACTGAAACAGGGAGAAGCGCTATGACCCTTCCCGCTCGCCTTGCGCAAGGCACGCCGGTGACGCTGGAGTCCATCGGCAAACGTTACGGCAACCGCACGGTGCTGGACAATATTCAGCTGCGCATTTCCGCCGGGCAGTTCGTGGCGGTGGTCGGCCGCAGCGGCTGCGGCAAGAGCACCCTGCTGCGCCTGTTGGCCGGCCTGGAACAGGCCAGCAGTGGCGCGCTGCTCAGCGGCAACGCGCCGCTTGCCGCCGCTAAAGAGGATACCCGGTTGATGTTTCAGGATGCGCGCCTGTTGCCGTGGAAAACGGTGATCGACAACGTAGGTCTGGGGCTGCGCGGCCAGTGGCGCGACGCGGCGCTGCAGGCGCTGGACGCGGTCGGTTTGGCGGATCGCGCCCACGATTGGCCGGCGGCGCTGTCCGGTGGACAAAAACAGCGGGTCGCCCTGGCGCGCGCGCTGATCCACCGTCCCCGCCTGCTGCTGCTGGACGAACCGCTCGGAGCGCTGGATGCCCTGACGCGCATCGAGATGCAAGGGCTGATAGAAACGCTGTGGCAACAACACGGTTTTACCGTACTGCTGGTCACACATGACGTCAGCGAAGCCATCGCGCTGGCGGATCGGGTGATCCTGATCGAAGAGGGGCATATCGGGCTGGATCTGGCCATCGATCTGCCGCGGCCGCGCCGCAAAGGCTCGGCCAGGCTGGCGGAACTGGAGGCCGAAGTGCTGGAACGGGTGTTATCGCCGCCGGCCGCAGCGGACAGTACCCGCCGGGCGGTGAACTGAACGGATAAAAAAAGGGACGGCGCAGGCCGTCCCCCTTATCTATTCAGCGCGAAAAGATCAGGCGTCGAGCGCCTTGCTGATCTTCTCATACAGATCGCCGGACAGGTTTTCCAACCCTTTCAGCTGTTCCAACGCCTTGCGCATCAGCGCCTGACGGCCCGCGTCGTAACGCTTCAGGCGAATCAGCGGTTCAATCAGGCGCGCGGCGATCTGCGGGTTGCGCTGGTTGAGATCGCTGAGGATCTCCGCCAGGAACTGATAGCCGCTGCCGTCCGCGGCATGGAACGCCGCCGGGTTGCCGGAAGCGAAGCCGCCGATCAGCGAACGGGTACGGTTCGGGTTGCTCAGGCTGAACGAACGGTGATGCAACAGTGCGCGCACCTTGCTCAACACATCTGCCGCCGGGCTGCTGCCCTGCAGCACGAACCACTTGTCCATCACCAGGCCATCCTGATGCCAGCGCTCGTCGAACGCCGCCAGCAGCGCATCGCGGCACGGCAGCTGGGCCGCGACCGCAGCAGACAGCGCCGCCAGCGAGTCGGTCATGTTGTCCGCCTGGCGATACTGTTCGCTCACCAGCTGGTCCGCCAGCGCCACATCTTCGCCGAACGCCAGATAGCCCAGGCACACATTACGCAAGGCGCGCTTGGCGATCTCGGCATGCTCCACGCGGTAGCCGTCGGTCTTGTTGGCGTGATACACCGCCAGCCACTCATCGGCCAACTCCCGCGCCAGACAGCGTACGATCGCTTCGTGCACCGCGGCGATCGCTTCCGGATCGATAGTGGCGAACAGCTCGGCGATTTCGTTCTCCGACGGCAGCGTCAGGATCTGCGCCGCCAGCGCCGGATCCAGTTTTTCGTCCAGCAGCACCGCGCGGAACGCATCAGCCACGTGCAGCGGCAGCGACAGCGGCTGCTTCTGCTGGTGCCGCGCCACGTTCAGCTTGATATAGGTCGCCAGCAGGCTCTGTGCCGCATCCCAACGCGCAAATTCATTGCGTGCGTGCTGCATCAGGAAGGTCAGTTGCTGATCGCTGTACGGATAGTCCAGCTTCACCGGCGCGGAGAATTCGCGCAGCAGCGACGGCACCGGCTTGTGCGCCACGCCGTCGAACACGAAAGTTTGCTCCGCTTCGGTGACGTTCAGCACGTTGTTGACCGGCAGGCCGCCTTTTTGCAATGGAATGACATTGCCTTCGCTGTCGTACAGTTCGATATCCAGCGGAATATGCAGCGGCAACTTCTCCGGCTGATCGGCGGTCGGCGCGGTCTTCTGGCTGACATGCAGGCGATACTGTTGGGTTTCCGCGTCGTACTCGTCGCGCACCGTCAACAGCGGCGTGCCGGACTGGCTATACCAACGGCGGAAGCGCGACAGATCGACGTTAGACGCATCCTCCATCGCCTGAACGAAATCGTCGCAGGTAGCGGCGCTGCCGTCGTGGCGTTCGAAATAGAGCTGCATCCCTTTCTGGAAGTTCTCCTCCCCCAACAGGGTATGCATCATGCGGATCACTTCGGAACCCTTTTCATACACCGTGAGGGTGTAGAAGTTGTTCATCTCGATGACTTTGTCCGGGCGGATAGCGTGCGCCATCGGGCTGGCGTCTTCGGCAAATTGCGCGCCGCGCATCACGCGCACATTGTCGATGCGGTTGACTGAACGCGATCCCAGATCGGAACTGAATTCCTGATCGCGGAACACCGTCAGCCCCTCTTTCAGGCTGAGCTGGAACCAGTCTCGGCAGGTCACGCGGTTACCGGTCCAGTTGTGGAAGTATTCGTGGCCAATCACCGCTTCGATGTTCAGGTAATCCTTGTCGGTGGCGGTTTCCGCCTTCGCCAGCACATATTTGGAGTTAAAGATATTTAACCCTTTGTTCTCCATCGCGCCCATATTGAAGAAATCGACCGCCACGATCATATAAATGTCGAGATCGTATTCCAGGCCGAAGCGGGTCTCGTCCCACTTCATCGAGTTCTTCAGCGAAGTCATCGCCCAGTCGGCGCGATCCAGGTTGCCGCGATCGACGAACAGCTCCAGTGCGACCTTACGGCCGGAGCGGGTGGTGAAGCTGTCGCGCAGCACGTCGAAGTCCCCCGCCACCAGCGCGAACAGGTAGCAAGGTTTCGGGAACGGATCCTGCCATTGCACCCAGTGGCGGCCATCGGCCAATTCGCCCTGGCCAATGCGGTTGCCGTTTGACAGCAGGAACGGATAGCGCGCCTTGTCGGCCACGATGCGGGTAGTAAAGCGCGCCAGCACGTCCGGGCGATCCTGGTAATAGGTAATGTGGTGGAAGCCTTCGGCTTCGCATTGCGTGCACAGCGCATCGCCGGACAGGTACAGCCCTTCCAGCGCGGTGTTCTTCGCCGGATGAATATCGTTGACAATGGTAAGAGTGAATTGTGCCGGCAACTCTTCGATGATCAGCTGGTTATCCTGCTGACGGTAGGCGCTCCACGGTTGGCCGTCCACCTGAATGCTCACCAGCGTCAAATCTTCGCCATCCAGCACCAGCGGTGCACCGGCCGCCCCCTGACGTTTGATTTTACTGACGGCGGTCACGCGCGTGGTTTCCGCATCCAAACTGAAGTCCAAATCGATATCGGTCGTGGTGTAATCGGGCGCGCGATAATCGTGGCGGTATTTTGCCTGTGGCTGTTGTGTCATAAAAACCCTTAAACGTCTCAGTGAGTTATAGGTGCCAGGCTGCGATTCTCCTTCGTACCGCAGCCGGTATGTTCCCCTGCGGCGCGCGGTGAGCCTGAATTGTGAATAAACTGTATCACAGCTGACCGAAAAGCCCAGAGCCGCAGGGCGACCAAGAGAGAGAAATCAGAGGCAAATCATAAATCGGCCGGCAGGCGGCAGTGCGGGTGACCAATGGCTAAATAAAAATCAGCATTTAATGCTAAAAAGCCGCCATCGCGGCGCGCCGGCATAGTTGAGGCGACACAGGCGGCATGGTGGTATAATTGCGGCATCAGGCTCAGGGATGACTCGCACTATGAAAATTAAATACGCAATCTATTTTTTTACCCTGTGCCTGATGACTTCCTTCTCTCTGTTCATCGTCGATGAGCTGCTCGAAGCCCATACCGACTACCGCGACAACCAGTTGAACCTGTACAAAATCGATCGCGCCAAAGAAATTTCCGAAGCCTTTCAGGCTGCGTTGCTGGCTCATCGCCTCAAACGATTGAGCCTGATCGATCCGCAAATCACCCGTGCGCAATGTTTAGCCGCCGATCGGGTGGCACGCGAGAGAATCACCCGGATCCGCGAACATCTGGACGATGAGGTCGCCAGACAGCTCGGGGTGCGGCAAAAAATCGCCGCGCTGTCGATGATCGCGTTGATGGAGCAGCTGCTGGATAATGACAACCTGCAGCTTTCGCAGGTCAATAACACCAACGCCAATCTGTTCAACATCAACAGCGCCTATTACATCTCGCAAACCAGCAAGAGTTATTACCGTTACACCTACGATACCCGGATGGTGGATACCGACTCCTTTATGTTTCTCGAGGCCATCCGTCTCAATAACCGGCTAAATATGTCATTGACGGAATTGAGCGATCAGATTATCGACGTCAACGTCAGCCAGCTCGTTCGCAAAGACGCCTATCTGAAGTCCATTCAGCTGACCGGCGTGCTGAACGCGCTGAGCACCCGATTGATCTTCATGAAGATCAACTACGACGATGGACAAATCACCAACATCGTCAATGCGTTGCTCGCCCAGGTGTCCGCTGAGCGCCTCCAGCAGATTACCAATGGGCTGTATACCGCTATCGATACCCATAAGCCCTACCCCACAGCGCTTATTTCTCGCTATGTCGACGATGTGAGCGGGCTTTCGCAGGCGCTGTATCAACGCAGTTTCGAATTGGAAACCCTCGCCTCGCGCCACAAGATTTACGACAGCCAGACGACCATTTACGGCATGATCGCACTCGCCGGCCTGGTGGTTTTGCTGTTCATTTTGCCGGCGTTGGTGTTCTGCACCAGCATCAACCGCTGGTTGACCAAGACCCACAACAATATCGTGCGGCTGTCGCGCGGCGAGATGAATATCGATCGCAACGACGCCTTCTACAGCCAGGAATTGATCGCCATCAGCGACGCCATTCAGCAGCTCAGGCAATACCAGCTGGACAAGGTCTCGCTGGAGAGCGAGAAACAACTGCTGATTAAAGAGCTCGAGGCCTCTTCCTTCCTCGATCCGCTCACCAATATCTACAACCGCCGTAAATTCTTCCTTGAATGTCAACTGCTGGGCAACGCCAGCTACCCGCAGGCCTTTTGCCTGATCGACATCGACAATTTCAAACAACTCAACGACAGCTACGGCCACGACGTGGGTGACCGGGCGCTGGTGGCATTCGGCCACTTGCTGCAACGCGCGTTCCGCGCCAGCGACATCTTCTGCCGCTATGGCGGCGAAGAGTTCGCGGTGCTGCTGGGCAACTGTTCGTTGGACAACGCGCGGGACATCATGGAGCAATTGCGCGCACGTACTCATCGCCTGACGCTAAATCTGGCCGACGGACGGCAAGTGCGTTTCACCACCAGCTGCGGCATCGCGCCGGTCAGCGCGTTCGCCGCGCTGCAGGCGGCGATCAAACAGGCGGACGAAGCGCTCTATTTTTGCAAAAAGAACGGCAAGGATCGGGTCAGCGTGCATACCCAGGCCGGCTTTATCTGATTCGTTGTTTAAAATAATTAACATTATAATTTTTATGACTAATTAGGCTAAGTCATTCACCTTACAGGCATATCTGGCTTTTTTTCCTCCCCGCCGCTATCCAGCCGCCATAAAGGCACGTTTAATCCTCGACCCGCTTCGGTGATTTATGGTGTGATGCAGCTTCAATAACAGGATAATCCGGGTATACTCCACCCCCACTTTTATGATTATCCGGATTTGGACACGCGCCTGACGAGGATGCTGTAACGCGCTATGACTCAATACGCTTCCCCGATTTTGACATCACTGCTTGATACCGATGCTTATAAGCTTCATATGCAGCAAGCAGTGTTCCATCGCTATCCCGCGATCAGCGTGGCGGCGGAATTCCGCTGCCGCGGCGACGAACTGCTGGGCGAATATGCCGACGAGATCCGCGCGCAGGTGGCGCTGATGAGCCGGCTGGCGCTAACCGACGCCGAATTCGCTTATCTTTCGGGCCTGCCCTTCTTCCGTCAAGATTACCTGAACTGGCTGCGAACGTTCCGCTACGATCCGCAGCAGGTCACCATCGACAACCGCGACGGCAAGCTGCACATCCGCATCGCCGGCCCCTGGCGTGAAGTGATCATGTGGGAAGTGCCGTTGCTGGCGGTGATCAGCGAAGTGGTGCACCGCCGGCGCTCGCCGCTGGCGACGCCGGAACAGGCGGTGGCGCATCTGCAAACCAAGCTGGCGCAGTTCAAGACGTTGGCGGGCGATCTGGATCTTTCACGCTTCAAGTTGATGGACTTCGGCACCCGCCGCCGTTTCTCTCAGGGCGTGCAACAGGCCATCGTCAGCACATTGCAGGCCGAATTCCCGTACCTGTCGGGCACCAGCAATTACGATCTGGCGCACCAGCTGGGTCTGGCGCCGGTCGGCACGCAGGCGCATGAGTGGTTCCAGGCGCATCAGCAGATAAGCCCGGTGCTGGCCAACAGCCAGNGCGCCGCATTGCAGGCCTGGCTGGATGAATATCCGGACCAGCTTGGCATAGCGCTCACCGACTGCATCACCATGGATGCCTTCCTGCGCGACTTCGGCCCGCAGTTCGCCGAGCGTTATCAGGGGCTTCGCCACGATTCGGGCGATCCCGTCGAGTGGGGTGAAAAGGCCATTGCCCACTATCAGAAACTGGGCATCGACCCACTGAGCAAAACGCTGGTGTTCTCGGACAACCTGGATCTGGAAAAAGCGCTGGCGCTCTATCGCCATTTCTACCAGCGCATTAATCTCGGCTTCGGCATCGGCACGCGCCTGACCTGCGATATTCCCGGCGTTAAGCCGTTAAATATCGTGATCAAGCTGGTCGAGTGCAAAGGCAAGCCGGTAGCCAAGCTCTCCGACAGCCCCGGCAAGACCATCTGCCAGGACCAGGCGTTCGTCAGGGCTCTGCGCAAGGCCTTCGATCTGCCGCTGGTGAAGAAAGCCAGCTGAGCCTTCTTTATATAAAGAGAGAAAGCCGGCCCGGTTCTCGCGCCGGCTTTTTTGTTTTTATCCCGAACGCCCTCTTTTCAGTCAGCCGCGATAAATGTTGCGCCAATCCGATGATTTCTGCTTGTGCTCTGCACCGCGGCAAGTAACATAGCCATTACCCCCATATTCTTGGGTTGTAAGCTATTTCTAAACCAAATTATTAAAGAGAGAAATCTATGAGCGTAGTGCCTGTAGTCGACGTACTGCAAGGTCGTGCTGCGGTTGACAGTGAAGTCACCGTACGCGGCTGGGTACGTACCCGGAGAGATTCAAAAGCTGGTATCTCCTTCCTGGCCGTCTATGACGGTTCCTGCTTTGATCCGTTACAGGCCGTCGTTAATAATTCTCTGCCGAATTATCAAGATGAAGTGCTGCACCTGACCACCGGCTGTTCGGTCGAAGTTACCGGCAAGGTCGTCGCTTCACCGGGCGAAGGCCAGAGCTTCGAACTGCAGGCCACCGCGATCAAAGTGGTCGGCTGGGTCGACGATCCGGACACTTACCCGATGGCGGCCAAACGTCACAGCATCGAATACCTGCGCGAAGTGGCTCACCTGCGCCCGCGCACCAACCTGATCGGCGCCGTGGCGCGTGTGCGTCATACGCTGGCGCAGGCGATCCACCGCTTCTTCCATGAAAATGGATATTTCTGGGTGTCCACCCCGCTGATCACCGCCTCCGACACCGAAGGCGCCGGCGAGATGTTCCGCGTGTCCACGCTGGACCTGGAAAACCTGCCGCGCACCGACAAGGGCGCTGTCGACTTCAGCGAAGACTTCTTCGGTAAGGAAGCCTTCCTTACCGTTTCCGGCCAGCTGAACGGCGAAACCTACGCCTGCGCGCTGTCGAAGGTTTACACCTTCGGCCCAACCTTCCGCGCCGAAAACTCCAACACCAGCCGCCACCTGGCGGAATTCTGGATGATCGAGCCGGAAGTGGCCTTCGCGACGCTGGACGACGTTGCCGGCCTGGCCGAAAGCATGCTGAAGTATGTGTTCCAGGCGGTGCTGGATGAACGCGCCGACGATCTGAAATTCTTCGCCGAGCGCGTGGATAAAGACGCTATCGCTCGTCTGGAGCGTTTCGTTTCTTCCGATTTCGCCCAGGTGGACTACACCGACGCCATTGAGATCCTGCTGGCCTCGGGCCAAACCTTCGAAAACCCGGTCTCCTGGGGTATCGATCTCTCTTCCGAACATGAGCGTTATCTGGCGGAGAAACACTTCCAGGCGCCGGTGGTGGTGAAAAACTACCCGAAAGACATCAAGGCGTTCTACATGCGCATGAACGAAGACGGCAAAACCGTCGCGGCCATGGACGTGCTGGCGCCGGGCATCGGTGAAATCATCGGTGGTTCTCAGCGTGAAGAACGCCTCGACGTGCTCGATCAGCGTCTGGAAGAGATGGGCCTGAATAAGGAAGACTACTGGTGGTATCGCGATCTGCGTCGTTACGGCACCGTGCCGCATTCCGGTTTCGGCCTGGGCTTTGAACGTTTAATCGCCTATGTCACCGGCGTGCAAAACGTGCGCGATGTGATCCCGTTCCCACGCACGCCACGTAACGCAAGCTTCTAATTCATACGATCACACGTTTTTTAAACGATTTCGTTACAAAACAAAGGCCAGCCTCGCTGGCCTTTCGCATTTTTTAATATTGACGCACGTCACAAAGTTCCCGAAAAATTACATTTGGTTACACATACTTTCCTTTTGCAACCTCATTGCGACATTGGTATCATTTTCGTCCTAGATTAACCCGCCTGTGAATGGAACACTGCGTTCAGACACAGGACGACACCAATCTATCAACAATAGTTCCCAAGGAATTATTGGCGGCAGTGGCAAAGGTGTCCGAATAACACCAATGAGGGTAATAATGATGAAGCGCAACATTCTTGCAGTGGTTATCCCGGCTCTGTTGGCTGCTGGTGCAGCAAACGCAGCTGAAATCTACAACAAAGACGGCAACAAGCTGGATCTGTACGGCAAAGTTGACGGTCTGCACTACTTCTCCGACGACAAAGGTAACGACGGCGATCAGACCTATGTTCGTTTCGGCTTCAAAGGTGAAACTCAGATTACTGACCAACTGACCGGTTACGGCCAGTGGGAATACAACGTCCAGGCTAACCACTCCGAATCTCAGGGCACCGAAGGCACCAAAACCCGTCTGGGCTTCGCGGGTCTGAAATTCGCTGACTACGGCTCCTTCGACTACGGCCGTAACTACGGCGTACTGTACGACGTGGAAGGCTGGACCGATATGCTGCCAGAGTTCGGTGGCGATACTTACACCTACACCGACAACTTCATGACCGGCCGTACCAACGGCGTTGCGACCTATCGTAACAACAACTTCTTCGGTCTGGTTGACGGTCTGAACTTCGCCGTTCAGTACCAGGGCAAAAACCAGAACGACGGCCGTAACGTCAAGAAACAAAACGGCGACGGCTGGGGCATCTCCTCTACTTATGACATCGGCGAAGGCGTAAGCTTCGGCGCTGCATACGCGTCTTCTAACCGTACCGACGACCAGAAACTGCGTTCCAACGAGCGTGGCGACAAGGCTGACGCATGGACCGTAGGTGCGAAATACGACGCCAACAACGTTTACCTGGCGGCGATGTACGCAGAAACCCGTAACATGACTCCGTTCGGCGGCGGTAACTTCGGTGCAGGCTGTGCAGCTACCGATGACAAGTGCGGCGGCTTCGCGAGCAAAACTCAGAACTTCGAAGTGACTGCTCAGTACCAGTTCGACTTCGGTCTGCGTCCAGAAGTGTCTTACCTGCAATCTAAAGGTAAAAACCTGAACGTTCCTGGCGTGGGTTCTGACCAGGATCTGGTTAAATATGTTTCTGTTGGTACCACTTACTACTTCAACAAGAACATGTCCACCTACGTTGATTACAAAATCAACCTGCTGGATGACAACGAGTTCACCAAAGCAACCGGCACCGCTACCGACGATATCGTAGCTGTTGGTCTGGTATACCAGTTCTAAGTTGTCTCGCTTAACGGCGGTTCACCGTCGGCTAAGTTAAAAAAACAGGGCTTCGGCCCTGTTTTTATTTGTGTCTTCCGGTAACGTTTTATCCTGCAGATTTCCCCTTCCCCCTCATTTTTTCTGTCGAATCCTTCCCGTTCACAAGATCGCGGTGTTTTTATCGCAAACGGTTGGCAAAGCCGATAACTGGCGCTACCCTGATGCTTCTGTCTGCTTAACTCCGAGATTTGGAAGCACCTGACATGTTTGAAAAAATCACCGCCGCACCCGCCGACCCGATCCTGGGCCTGACCGACATTTTCCGCGCCGACGCCCGCCCGAATAAAATCAATTTAGGCATTGGCGTTTATAAAGACGAAACCGGCAAAACCCCGGTGCTGACCAGCGTAAAAAAAGCTGAACAGTATCTGCTGGAAAACGAGACCACCAAAAACTATCTCGGCATTGAAGGCATCCCGGCGTTTGCCAGCTGCACGCAAGAGCTGCTGTTCGGTAAAGAGAGCCCGATCGTCACCAATCGTCGCGCGCGCACCGCGCAGACGCCAGGCGGCACCGGCGGCCTGCGCGTGGCGGCAGACTTTATCGCCAACCAGACCAGCGCCAAGCGCATCTGGATCAGCAACCCAAGCTGGCCGAACCACAAGAACGTCTTTAGCGCCGTTGGCCTGGAAGTGCTGGAGTACGCCTACTACGACGCTGCCAACCACGCGCTGGATTTTGACGGCCTGCTGAACAGCCTGAAACAGACTCAGGCCGGGGATGTCGTGTTGTTCCACGGCTGCTGTCATAACCCGACCGGTATCGATCCAACGGCGGAACAGTGGGCACAACTGGCTGAGCTTTCCGTCGCCAATGGCTGGCTGCCGCTGTTCGACTTCGCCTATCAGGGCTTCGCCAACGGTCTGGAAGAGGATGCGCAGGGTCTGCGTATTTTCGCCGCCAAACATCAAGAGCTGATCGTCGCCAGCTCCTACTCGAAAAACTTCGGCCTGTACAATGAGCGCGTCGGCGCTTGCACCATTGTAGCGGCCGATGCCGAAACCGCCGATCGCGCCTTCAGCCAAGTGAAGGCGGCCATTCGCGCCAACTACTCCAACCCGCCGTCACACGGCGCGGCCGTTGTCGCCACCATTCTGGGCAACGACGCCCTGCGCGCGATGTGGGAGCAGGAGCTGACCGACATGCGCCAGCGCATTCACCGCATGCGTCAGCTGTTCGTGAACACCCTGCAGGAGAAAGGCGCACAACAGGACTTCAGCTTCATCATCCAGCAGAACGGCATGTTCTCATTCAGCGGCCTGACCAAAGAACAGGTGCTGCGTCTGCGTGAAGAGTTCGGCGTATACGCCGTGAACTCGGGCCGGGTGAACGTGGCCGGCATGACCCCGGACAACATGGCGCCGCTGTGTGAAGCCATCGTCGCCGTGCTCTAAAAGCATCGACGCAGGTCATAAATCATAAAAAAAGGGCGCTCTATGCGCCCTTGATTATTTCGGCCGGGAAATAATCGTTACCACACCGCCGGCTCTTCGCGCAGGAACGGGTTGGTCTGGCGCTCGTGGCCAAAGGTCGACATCGGGCCGTGGCCGGGAATAAAGCGCATATCGTCGCCCAATGGCAGCAGCTTGGTGCGAATAGAGGCGATCAACGCCTGATGATCACCGCGCGGGAAGTCGCTGCGCCCCACGCCGCCGTTAAACAGCACGTCGCCCACCAGCGCCAAACGCGCCTGCTCATTGATAAAGACAATGTGGCCTGGCGTGTGCCCGGGGCAGTGCAGCACCTTGAGCGTCATTTCGCCCACCTGCATCTCATCGCCTTCCGACAGCCAACGAGTCGGGGTCAGCGGCGCACACTCCTCCAGCCCGAACATCCGGCTCTGCGCCGGCAAACCATCCAGCCAAAAAGCGTCCTCTTTATCCGGGCCGTAAATCGGCACCTGATAATGGTCCGCCAGCTCCGCCGCCGCGCCGACGTGATCCAAATGGCCGTGCGTCAGCAAAATCTGCGTGATTGTCACACCCTGCTTCGCCACTTCCGCTTTGATTTTTTCCGCTTCGCCGCCGGGATCAACCAACGCCGCCTGCTGCGTGTTTTCACACCAGATCAGGCTGCAGTTCTGGCTAAAGGCGGTAACGGGAATAAGATGGTATTTCATAAGGCTCCAACGACAATAACGCCGCCTCTGCAAGGAGCAGCGTTATTCACTGAGGGCACCGCGATTACCAGCTCCGAACCGGGCCGGTATCGATGTGCACGAAGTTGCTACGTGGGTAATATCCTACACCACCGGCGCGCATTTTTAACGCCGCTTTACGGATATTACTCAATTGGATACCTTCAATGTGGAAATCCATCGCCTGGCCCTTGGTATGGTAGCTGTGCTTGGCCACGCCGCGGCTGTGCGCGCGCAATTCGTTGTTGGTATCTACGGAGCGGTAACCGGAGATCAGCTGCACCGGCTTGCTGGTGCCCAGCAGCCCCTGCAGGCGATAGAGGTGATCAAACAAGCTGGGATCGATCGATTTAACCTTGTTGGCGCGATAATCGCGGAACAGATGATTTAGCCGAACCAACTCTTCTTTATTGTAGCCTTTGCCGTCAAAGAACTCGGCTTTAATAGATTCACCGGTATTCAGGTTATTCAGCACTAAAATACGCGGTCGAGCGGTGGAAAGACTGGCAAATGCCTGCCCTGGAAGCAGCGCTATGCCCATAGCGGCGCCACCTAGCGCCAGCCATTTACGGCGATGATGATCAATTTTGTCCATGACTCTGTTAAACCCGGCAAGAATGTCAAAATAAATGCACAAAGCAGCGCACTGTCCGAACCATAACCGCCTGCGTATGCTGAGTCAACCCGCGATACGCCTAGGTTTACAGGCCCCCGCCTACGAGGGCCTGCGGTATAGCCAAACATTCTGACCGTTATTTATTTATAATTACTGCATTTACTGCATTAATTTTTTGGCCTGAGCCAAAATTTGTGCGCCCGATCTCACCGTATTATCATAATTGTAAATATCTGTACGGAATTGCGGTTGGCCATCATCCGAAACCCAGGCGGTCAGATAATACAGTTTTACGGGAATACGCTGGCGAATATTCACATAAGTGGTATTGCCTTCTTTCAGCGTGGAGGAAACGCGGCTATTGTTCCAGCCGGCATCCTGCAGCAGCATATTCGCCAAATCGGAAGCCTTGTTCACCCGCACGCAGCCGGAGCTGAGCGCGCGGATGTCTTTCTGGAACAGGCTGTGGTTCGGGGTATCGTGCAGGTAGATGGCATCCGAGCTCGGCATATTGAACTTGAAACGCCCCAACGAGTTGGTGGCCCCCGGCGCCTGACGGACGCGATACGGGAAATTGCGCGCGGAAACCATGCTCCAGTCGATCATCGCCGGGTTGATCACTTCCGCATCGTTGCTCCAGCCTGACAGCACGGTATAGCCGTGTTTCTGGAAATAGTTACCGTCGCGCATCGCCTTCGGCACAATATCCTCACGCACCAGAGTGGTCGGCACGTTCCAAGGCGGGTTGACCACCACGTTGTTCAATGCGCTGCTCATCAGCGGCGTCTTACGGCTCGGCCGCCCGACGATAACGCGGGAGGACAACACTTCGTTGCCGTTCTGATAGTAGGTCAGCGAGTAGTTGGGAATGTTCACCATAATGCCGGTGCCGACATGCCCCGGCAAAATGCGCAGGCGCTGGATATTCAGCGCCAACAGCGCGGCGCGGGTTTTCGGTGACACGTTGAGCCACTCGCGGGTGCGCACGCCGATTACGCCGTCCGCCGTCAACCCCTGCCATTTCTGGAAACGCTTGACGCCCTCCACCAGCTCGTTGGTATAGAGGTTGTCGCTCACCACGCTGCCGATCTGCGGCGGCGTCTGTTCCGCGGTCAAGTCCGTCACCGGCGCCGCCGATGGGCTCACCGTCACGCGGCTTTTCTCTTCATCTACCGTCAGCCCGCCGTCGTCGGGTTCATTGCTCTTCGCCGAAACCACCGCCGGTTCCGGCTCCGCTTCCGGCGCCGAGGCGGCCAGCATGCCGGTGCGCGTCAGGATCTCACGCAGCGCCGGGATATCGTTGCTCATTTGGCCAGGGCGCAGGCTCGGGCCCCTGCCCACCTGCGGCCAGGGGCGGTTGTCCGCCAGCATGTCACGCAGCGCCTGATGCATCTTGGCATATTGCGGATGCTGCGGCGCGAGCGAATTTACGTAGCTCAGGGTTCGCGCCTGGCGCACCGCCAGCTGCCATTGATTGATCACCGCCGTGGGCGGCAAACCAAGATTGTAGGGAATATTGCTGTACAGCCAGTTGTTGCCGTTGGCGCCGATGGCGGATACAAACTGCAAATAACCCAGCATCGCATCGGACAGCACCGCATCGCGGCCCGCTTCACTGAGCGCCGGATCGGTCAACATCTTCACCCACTGGGTGAACTGCGGCTGCACGCCGGACATCGCCAGTTCGGCCAGCTGCTGTTGAAACTGCTGAACGGCCTCGCGATCCTGCCACATCGGCTGCATATGATTCGCCGCATACAGCGGCGCCAGCGTGGAAAGGTAGTGCAGATCCATACCGCGCGGCAACGCGGCCAGCAGTTCAGAACGACTCTGCGCAACGGACATGCCTGCTGTTGCCACCGGTAACGCCGTTACGGTGGCCAAGGCGGAAAACGACGACACAAGACTACAGGCGATAGCGCCACTCAGCGCCAAACGTCGTAGAGAGTTTCCCATTTTAAGCAACATCCCTTGCCCCCTGTATGCTCACAAAAAAAACGTCAAAAATTGCATATAGTTTCAGTATACAAACAGAAAGGCCGTTTCGCCCTACGGGCGTCGAATAACTGTTTATCTGATTAAACTAACCGCTTTTCAACGGATAAAAAAGCAGGACTATCATCCACGCGCACAAAAAAATAGCCACCCTGCGGCGGCTATTTTCGGATTTTTAGGGCGTTTTTCTGCGTTATGGCGTTTCAACCGGCGCAGTGCCCAGCGCCGGCGGCTCGCCGGCGAAACCGCGCAGCCCCACCACGTGCACATGCTCGTGGTTCTGGAACACCTTACGCACCAGTTTATAGGTGGTGCCCTTCTCCGGACTGATGTTTTCCGGCGCCGCGATGATCAGCTGCATCTCCAGACGATCGCACAGTTCGAACAGCGTGGCGATCGACTTGGCATCCAGACGCGCCGCTTCATCGAGGAACAGCAGGCGACACGGCGAGATATCTTTACCGCGCAGGCGGCGGGATTCTTCTTCCCAGCTCTGCACCACCATCACCAGGATTGACATCCCGGTACCGATGGCTTCACCGGTAGACAACGCGCCGCTTTCCGCACGCAGCCAGCCGTCGGAACCACGGTACACCTCAACTTCCATTTCCAGGTAGTTGCGGTAGTCCAGCAACTCCTCGCCGATGGTCTGCGGCGTGCGCTGCCCCATGTCGATCTGCGGATTCAGGCGCTGATACAGCTTGGCCAGCGCTTCGGAGAAGGTCAGGCGGTTGCTGTTGAACAGATCCTGATGCTGTTCCTGCTGCTCGGAGAGCACATCCAACAGAGTGGCATGCGCTTCGCGCACATTGACGTTCAGACGGACGCTCTTCACCTGGCCGAAGGCAACGGCCTGCAGACCCTGGTTCAGCATGCGAATGCGGTTCTGTTCGCGCTGAATGGTTTTGCGAATGATGTTGGCCACGCTTTTCGAACTGATCGCCAGCTTCTGCTCGCGCGCGGTCAGCTCTTCGGTCAGACGGCCCAGCTCGATTTCCATCTGCTCGATGGCCTCGACCGGATCGTCGGTGCGGATGATGTCCTGACGGATACGCTCGCGCAGGTGTTGGTACACCGCGATATAGAACTGAATCTTACGCTCCGGCCGCTTCGGATCTTCCGACAGGCGCAGCACGTCGCGCAGGTGTTCGTTATCCGCCACCGCCAGACGCAGCGCGCCGAGCGCCTTATCCGACATCGAGCGCAGCTCGTCGCCATCCATATACGCCAGCTCGCGGCGGTGCAGGCGGCGTTCCACGCCGTTGTCTTTCACCAGGCGCATCACCGCGCACCACCCCGCCTTGGCGGTCACCACCTGCTCGCGCAGCTGATGATAGTCGCGTTCCAGCTTCCGCAGTTTCTTCTGCAGGCCGTCCATTTCGGCTTCGCAGAAGGTCAGCTGTTTCTCCAACTGATTGCGGCGAGCGCGGTTGTTGCTCAGCGCCGCATGCAGCTCGTCGCGACGCGCGCGCGCGCGCGCTTCAGCGTTGGCGTCGGCCTGCACGCCGATATCCACCAGCTCCTGGCTCAGCTCTTTCAACATGTCGCGCTTGGCGTCATACGAGCTTTTCAGCGAGGCCAGCACCTGGCTGTATTGGGTGAACTGGGTTTGATACTGACGCAGCTGCTCACGGGCGCGGGCGCGTTCGGCTTCCGCCTGCTCCAGACGCTGACGCAGCTTGTCGTTGAGATCGTTGTTGGCATTCTGCATGCCGGCGGAGTCGGTATAGCTGAAGTGCGCGCGACGCTGCACCACTTCTGTCAACGCGAACGCCTGCTGTTTAGCCTGACGCTGCACGCTTTGCGCCTGCGCATAGTCCTGCTGCAGCTGTTCATGCTGCTGCGGATCGCTCTGCAGCACCGACAGCAGCGGCTCCAGTTTGGTCAGTGACACCCCGTGCTGTTGAATGTGGCGCGCGGCGTCCTGCGCTTCTTCCAGCTCTTCGCGGATCTCGTCGACGCGATCCTGCAGCGTTTCATCGTTCAGCAACGACACCAGCGGCATCAGGCGGTTGAGCGCGGAAATGCCCTCTTTGGCCTGGTCGTACTGCTGACGCTGCTGCTGATTCTGCGCTTCGTGATTGTTCAGCGCACGCTCGATCTCGCCACGACGGGCGTTCAGGCCGCGGATCTCCGCTTCCGGATCGGCGTCGAACGCCACCGCCAGATGGGTGCCGATAAAGCGGCTGAAAGCCTGGTGCGAGCGCTGAGTTTTCTGCACGTCGAACGACAGCGTGGCGTAACGCTCCGCCAGCGTTTCACGCTCGGCATGCAGCACCTCCAGCCGGTTTTCGCGCGCCGCACGGCCGAACAACGGCACTTCCGGGTAGCGGGAATAACGCCACTGGCGATCGGCGATCTTCACCACCACCGCTTTGTCCTGTTCTTCGACGGCAAATACGCTGTCATCGAACGACTGCGGATCCCCTTCGATCAGGTAAAGATCTTCCGGGCAATCTTCCAGCCCTTCCAGCATCTCGCGCACCAGCGACAGATCCGGCACCACGATGGCGTGGCGCGAAGGGCCATACAGCGCCGAGAAGTAAGGTGCGTCATCAATGGTGACGTCATCGTAAATTTCCGACAGCAGCACGCCGCCGAAACGTTCGGCCAAGGTGACCAGGCGTTGATCTTCCGCGCCGCCCGGCTGGCTGAGGCGCTCGATCTGCGCTTCCACTTCGCGCTTGCGGGCCGCCACTTCGTCGCGCTCGACGGTAGTTTCACGCTCGCGCTCCAGCAGTTGCTGCATGTATTCGGTCACCTGCTGGCTGTTTTCCAGCGGCTCCCCGCTCTGATCGCTAAGCTGGCTCAGGGCATCCTGCGCCGCCAGCCACACCGGGGCGCGCGCCGTCAGCTCACGGATGCGCTGCTGGATCTGTTCCAGCTCCTGGCGCATCTCCATGCGGCGTTCGCCGGCTTCGCTGACGTTCTGCGACAGCGCTTCCAGGCGCTCTTCCAGCTCCTGCTGCAGCATGTCGAGATCGTCCGGCTGGTACTCTTGGCCATGGCGTTTGCAAAACTCTTGCAGCAGGCGCTCGGCGTCCTGCTGCGAGCGCAAGCGCTGCTCCAGTTCGCTCAGGCGCAGGCGCAGCGGCTGAACGCGCTCGGCTAAGTGCTGCTGCGAAGGCCAGTCGCGCAGCAATTCGCGCGCGCACTGCCAGGCTTCGCTGCGGCTGACCTGACCGGCGATTTTACCCACCAGTTGATAGGCCTGTTCGAACTGGCCGTGCGCGGCGTCGGCCACGCTCAGCTTCTGTTCCAGCATCAGCAGCGCTTCGGTCGCCTCCTGCTCGCGGGCCTGGAAGGTATCCAACCACTGTTCGGCATTATCGGCAGTCAGGTCCGGCAGTTGGCACAGCGCGCGCGCGCGCTCCAGTGCCTGCAGCGCCTGCTGGTACTGAATGGCGCGGGTCTGCTGCACATCGAGCGCCTGCTGGTAGTCGGCCAACTGGCTCTTCAGCTCATCCACTTCCAGCTCGGCCGCTTCGGCGCGCGCTTCGTTTTCGGCCTGTTGCTCGCTCGCCTCGGCCACCACTTCGTTCTGCTCTTCCAGACGGTAGGTCAGCTCTTCCAGATCGGCTTCATAGCGTTCGATCTTCTCCTGCTGACGCATGGCCGTCTGCACCAGATTCAAGTGGTCGCTGGCGGCCTGGTAATCGGTTTCCAGATCGGATTCAGCGCCGCTCTGTTCGCTCAGCTCGCGCGCCATTTCCACATGGCGATACTGTTCGGCGGCCAGCTGCTTGCGGCTGCCCAACAGATCGCTGCGCAGCGCCAGCGCGCCGTCCAGATGGATTCGGCGTTCGTTGGCATGACGCATATAGTCCGCCGCCACATAGGAGGTGGCCTCGGAGATCAGATGCTTGAACAGGTCGCGATCCGACTGGGTGACGCGGATCGCTTCCAGCGTCATGCGGTTTTCGCGCAGCGCCGCTTCCATGTCCTGGAACGCCTTGCGCACGCCGCTGTTTTCCGGCAGCAGGTAATCGCGCAGCGAGCGGGTGATGGCGCTGGAGATACCGCCGTACAGCGACGCCTCAATCAGACGGTAGAACTTGCTGCGATCGGCGGACGAACGCAGGCGTTTCGGGATCACGCCCAGATCGAACATCAGCGAGTGGTAATCGGTGATGGAGTTGAACTGCTTGAACTGCACGCCCTCCATCTCTTCCACGCGCTCTTTCAACTCTTGCAGCGACAGCACGCGCGCCTGGCGCTCACCCACGGTCTGGGTCAGCAATTCAGTCGGCTGTACCGCGGTCGGCAACCCCTGAATGGTGAACGGTTTGATATCGACCTTGCGATCGCGCCCCGCCACCTGCTGCAGACGCACGCCAACCACCACGCGCTGGTGGCGTGAGTTGACGACGTCAAGGGTGGAGTAACACACGCCGGCGCGCAGCTTGCCGTGCAGGCCTTTGTCGCGTGAGCCGCTGGTGGCGCCCGCTTCGGTGGTGTTACGGAAGTGCAGCAGCGTCAGATCGGGGATCAGTGCGGTGACGAAGGCCGCCATGGTGGTGGATTTCCCCGCCCCGTTACCGCCGGACAGCGTGGTCACCAGCTCATCCAGATCAAAGGTGCGGGCGAAGAAGCCGTTCCAGTTAACCAGCGTCAACGAGCGAAATTTACCGCGTTCAATCATTCCTGTTCATCCTCTGCACCGTCAGGAGCGTTATCAACCTGCTGATCCTCAGCGTCATTCTCATCGTTCAGCGACAGGCTGGTTTCAACCGGCATCGCCTCGCCGTCGCGAATCATGCGCAGCTGCGCTTCACGCGGATCGTCGCCGCTGCGCACGTCGGCGCCGAAGCGGAACACCGCCTCGGTAATGCGGAACTTGCTGCTGTCATTGCCCATGAAATAGACCATGCCGAGGCGGCGCAGGCGGTTCAGGGAAGTGCGCACCTTTTCGTGCAGCTTCTGCCGATCGAGATCCGAACCGGTGGAGCGCTGGTTGACGAACTTCAGCAGCTTGTTCTCATCGGCCAGGCTCAGCAGCTCGTCGTACAGCTCCTGATGACTGAAAATGCCTTCGTGCGCCAGGCGCTCGGGGCTGAGATACAGGTAGCACAAGATCTTACCCACCATCATATCCAGCTCGGACAGCACCGAACGCGGGATCAGCGTGGTGGAGCGCGGGCGCAAATAGAAGAAGCCTTCCGGCGCCCGAATCAGCTCGACGCTGTAACGGTTGTAAAATTCTTCCAGCTCATCCTGGAAATCCATTAAAAAGGCGTGGTTGTCCAGCTCATCGATACCGATGTGACGACCCGCGCGCAGTTGGCTGTCCAACGCCGGAAACAGCGAGTTGGACAGCGCCTTGGCCAGCTTGACTGGCATTACTTGTTCAATATTTGTCGATGACATGGGCCTGGACCTTGGCTCCGTAATCATTGATTGCCTGCCATTCCGCCGGCAACCCTGAGAAATCTGCTTCAGCCACACCGAGGCGCACAGCCTGGTCGACCACTAAACGTGCCACGTCGAAATGACGCGCACGCGGATATTGCGCCAGGTAATCGCGCATCACCGCCGCAAGGTTGAGCGGCATCTGCTGTTCCTGGTACACCTTCAGCGCCTCTTCGATCATCGCCGCCAGCTGTTCGCGAATCTCGCTGAACTCTTCGAATTCCAGATCCGGCGGCAGTTCCCCGGTCACTTCCTCGCTGCGCAGCGCCAGTTCTTCGTCGCGCATGTCCAGCAGACGATCGGCATTGGCATGGGTCAACGCCCACGGGTGGTCGAAATAGGTTTGCACCGACTGACGCAGGCGCTGGGCGAACACGCGGTTTTTGTCCATATCGATAGCGGTACGGATAAATTTATGCACGTGGCGATCGTAGCCGATCCACAGGTCGATCGCCTGCTGGCCCCAGCTGATGATGCGATCCAGCTTGCTTTGCAGATCGAACACCAGCTTGTCGACGAAACCCAGCTCCACGTTGCCGAGGGTTGCGTCCTGGATGCGCAGCAGGTTGGCCTGCAGCTTATCGCCCGCCGCATCCAGCGTATCCTGCAGCTCGCGCAGGGTGCCCGAGGTTTCCGACAACAGCATCTCGCAGCTGGAGATCGCCGCCCGCCAATCCTTGCTCAGCAGCGCCGCGATGTCGTTCTTCACGCTCTGCTGCTGCTCATCCATCACGCGTTGGGTCATGTCGATGCTGTCGAAGATTTCCGCCACCGAATATTTCAACGGCGCGAACACGTTGCGGTGCCAATGGAAATCGTCGCCGCCCTCGTCGGCGGCATCGGCGGCGCGTTTGAGTTCCTGCGCCACGATCGACAGCTGCATCGACAAACGCAGCGTGGAGAATTCGCGTTGGCGAATATAGTAATCGGTAATGCCGATACCCAGCGGCGTCAGGCGGTAAATCGCGTTGCCGTCCGCCAGCTCGCTGGTAAAACGGTTCAACAGGCGCTGGCGCACCATGTCGTTAATCCCATTGTTGGCGCGCATCGCCACCGTTTCATGCGTCTGTTCAAAACCCTTGCTGACATGGCGAAATGCATCAACCAGCTCACCTTCGCTCATCTCGCCATCCAGTCGTTCGCCGTTCAGGGTGGCGATGGCGAGCAGAAATGCGAGACGCTCCGTAGGGAGCGAAATAGAGAAATCATTTTTCCGTGCCCAGGCGACCAGTTCGGGTACTGTCTGGGAAAATTCACTCATAGTTCGTCCTTCAGGTTTGGTTTATGCGCCATGACGTGAATATAGCGCCCCAAACTCACGTACGGCTCCTGCCGGCAATAGTGCTGTTCAAGCGCCAGTAACTCTTCAAATTTTTGTGTTTGCAGCTGTCTGCTCTGCAGATAGTCGTGGAACACCCGCACGCCGGTTTTGCCGCCGATGCGCATGCCCAGCTGTTCCAACCAACCGTAGACCAATAGCGGATCGTGCGGATATTGCGGCGACAGCGAACGCTTGCGGCGCCGTCTGACCTCGGGATCCACCAGTTGGAAATTACCCAACACCACGTTGCGCATCAAGAGGCCGTTGGCGTTGAAGAACATCAGCGACAGCGCGCCGCCCGGCGTCAGGCAGTCATACAACGCCTGCAGCGCCGCTTCGGGCTCGGCGATCCATTCAAGCACTGCATGAAACAATATCAGATCAACCGGCTGTTCCAAATGTTGAGCGATATCCTGCGCAGAACTTTGTACGAATTGCATGTTCTGGCTCACACCTTTCTGCTCCGCCAGCTGCGCGGCGCGCTGGATCATCTCACCAGAAAGATCGCACAACAACACCTGATGTCCTAATTCTGCCAGTTGGCAGGCCATATGGCCTTCACCGCCCCCGGCGTCAAGAATGCGCAGCGGCCGCTGCGGCAACTGCGCCAGCAGCCCGGTCAGATCCTGCCAAACCACCGCCTGGCGGATTTTTCCTTTCGTGGTGCCGTAAATATTACGCGCAAATTTTTCAGCAATATCGTCAAAATTGCGATCCTGCATGGACAACGGCTCCGCTGATCTCAGTCTTGTCGGCGGCAAAGCGCACGCCCATTCAAACCTGCTATTTTGGCACAGACTGGCTTAGAATGTATCTTCTTGCGGCCTGTTTATACCTGGATGCCGATTTTTCACCCAAAAGGATCTGATTTTCGATGCTGTTCAACCTGAAAAAGTTCTTTGGCGCCCTGCTGATGCCACTGCCGCTGTTGATGCTGCTGATGGGGCTGGCGCTGCTGCTGCTGTGGTTCACCCGCTGGCAAAAAAGCGGTAAGACGATTTTCACGCTGAGCTGGCTGTTTTTACTGCTTTTCAGCCTGCAACCGGTGGCCGACCGGCTGCTGCGGCCGATCGAAGCCGAATACCAGACTTATCGCGGTAACGATCCGGTCAGCTACATCGTCGTGTTGGGCGGGGGCTATACCTACAATCCCGATTGGGCGCCCAGTTCAAACCTGCTCGGCAACAGTCTGCCGCGCGTCACGGAAGGCGTGCGGCTCTACCTTGCACATCCTGGCGCCAGG
>NZ_JVEL01000503.1:9252-11983 GCF_001076875.1 Serratia sp. 506_PEND | reverse complement strand
TGACCACGAAGTTGACCAGCGTGCCTTTGGCGGCTGACAGCTGATCGCCCATGCGCGTCAGGATCACGTGCTTGACCTGAGTGTTGAACACCACTTTTTCCAGCGTATGGGCAAAGTTGGAGACGATGACGATGGCGCTGGCGCCGCTGTCGTTCAACTGGTGTTCCAGCTCTCGCGGGGTATACAACGGGTTGACGTTGACCACCACCATGCCGGCGCGCAGAATGCCGAACAGGGCGATGGGGTATTGCAACAGGTTAGGCATCATCAGCGCGACGCGGTCGCCCTTCTTCAGGCCCAGTTCATTTTGTAGATAAGCCGCGAAAGCCCGGCTGCGTTCTTCCAGTTTGCGGAAGGTCATCACCTCGCCCATATTGATAAAGGCGGGCTGATCGGCATAGCGCTGCACGGCATGCTCAAACATTTCGATCAACGACGAATAGCGATCGGCATCAATCTCTGCGGGCACATCTGCCGGATACCGTTTTAACCAGACCTTATCCAAGGTATTACTCCTGAAATCATTACTAATTATCATCGCAGCCCTCAAACTCGCAGCCTAACCATAACAATATTTTAACTCAGCAGACCAGTTCGGGTTTTAAACATTATTCAGGTTGCGATGTACGTCACTAATTGTCGGATATTCCCTATCCCAAAAAGCAAAAGGGCGGCCTGAGCCGCCCTGTCAAATATGTTCACATCAAGCGTATGCTACTCGGTTACGATGGTTTGCACCTGTGCCGGACCGGGGTTGTACCAGCCATAGCCTGCGCCCCAGCCGGGCCCCCACGGACCACCGCGCCAGCCCCAAGGGCCCATCGGCGCAGGCGGCATCACCACCTGCTGCACCAGATGCCAGCGCTTGAAACCGGTCACGTTCATCGTCACGAAACGATATGGCGTCATGCCGATCCGCCCCTCTTTCAGGCCGGTGATAGGGCCGACGACGGTCACCAGTTGGCCTTTGAAATCGACCGGTTCGAGGAAGCCGTTCACCGTAGCCAGCAAGCGGCCGTTCGACGGTTCACCCAGTATCGGCCGCGCACCGCTGTCGAGCGGCACCGCCGCAATCTCCAGCACCGTGCGCCCTTGTTCGTTGGCGACGTTTACCACGGTGCCGCCGAAACGGGCTTCCGCGCCGGTAAACAGGTTGGGTGCATTTTGTACCGAGGAAAGCTGAGTCACCGGCGAAGGGCTGGAGCCTTTGATCGCATCCGGTACGGTGACGCACCCGGATAAAACCAGCGCGCCGCAGGCGACGGCCAGCAGCGACAGCTTTTTACTTGCAGTGCGGATTAACATGGTCGCAATCTCCTGAAATGGCTGTAACTTTGACCGCGTTTCATCGTTCAAGTTGCAGCCCCTCATCGCCCGGCATCAACATCAGCACAATACGCCGCGATCAGTCGCGGCCCGGCAGTTTTTTCCAGGTGACTTCATTGCGCAGATAGGTCGGCTCGGCGTTTTCCACCGCTACCGCCAGCCCTTCTTGCCAGGCTTGCAGCGCCAGCGGCAGCATGTCTTGCGCCTGCGGCAACAGCATTTGGCCGTCACGTAGGCTCAACGCGGAACCCTTGACCAAGTCGGGGTAGGTTTGCCACCCGGTGCCAACATGGGCCCATTCGCCCTGCAGGCGCTGCGCACGCTCCAGCGCCTGCGCGGGCGACAGCACGGCCTCGCCTTCGCTTTCCAACCAGCTGCCGTCCGCCTGGCGCTCGAACTGCCCCCAGTAAACTTCACCCATGCGCGCATCGATCGCCGCCAGCACGCGCTCCGCGCCGCTGACGCGCCAGGCGCCCTGCGCCATGGTTTGCAGCGTGGAAACGCCTATCATCGGCAGATCGGCGCCCAGCGCCAGGCCTTGAGCGATGCCGATACCGATGCGCACCCCGGTAAAGCTGCCGGGGCCGCGACCGAAGGCCAGCGCATCGAGCTGGTTGAGCGCCAGACCGGATTCCGCCAGCACCTGCTGCACCATAGGTAAAATTCGTTGCGTATGCTCACGTGGGCACAGCTCAAACAGGGCGTGGGTTTCGCCTTGATTCCAGACGGCGACGGAACAGGCTTCCGTCGCGGTATCGATCGCTAAAATTCGCGTGGACATGCCAACCTCTGGCGGGAATAAAACTGGGTTTTTCATACAGGGCGCGCATTGTAGCACAGCCCCGTAAGCCCTTCATCTTTCACGTGGCCGACGCATCGGCGGCCTGCAGGAAGGCGATGGCCTGCTTCAGATCGCGGGTACGCGGCGTGGGCGGCAGGCTATTGAGGAACACCTCGCCGTAAGGACGCATCACCAGACGGTTATCGCAAATCACCAGCACGCCGCGATCGTCGGTGTCGCGGATCAAACGGCCGACGCCCTGTTTCAGGGTGATGACCGCATCCGGCAACTGCACGTCATTGAACGGGTCGCCGCCGCGCAGGCGGCAATCTTCAATGCGCGCCTTCAGCAGCGGATCGTCCGGTGAAGTGAACGGCAGTTTATCGATGATGACGCAGGACAGCGCATCGCCGCGCACGTCCACCCCTTCCCAGAAGCTGCTGGTCGCCACCAGCAGCGCGTTACCGGCGGCGACGAACTGCGCGAGCAGTTGCCCTTTGCTGGTTTCCCCTTGCAACAGCACCGGCAGCGTCATCGTGGCGCGGAACTCTTCCGCCAACTCGCGCATCATCTGGTGCGAGGTGCATAAGAAGAAGCAGCGGCCGTTGTTGGCTTCGATTAATG
>NZ_JVEL01000503.1:0-9241 GCF_001076875.1 Serratia sp. 506_PEND | reverse complement strand
GATTCGGCGAAGGCAAAAAGCGCGGCACGCACAGCAACGCCTGTTTGGCATAGTCGAACGGGCTCGGCAGCAGCAACGTTTTGGCCTTGGTCAGCCCCAGCCGTTCGGTGAAGTGGCCCAGCTGATCGTTGACCGACAGCGTGGCCGAGGTAAAGATCCAGCTGCCCGGCTTCTCGTCCAGCATTTCGCGGAAACGGTCGGCCACCGTCAACGGCGTCAGCGCCAGCACGAAGTGGCGCGAATTGCACTCATACCAATAGCTGTAGCCCGGTTCCGTTACCGCCTTGAGGCGTTTGAGGCGCGCGCGGTACAGCGTGGCACGTTCAAAGGCGGCGTCCAACAGCGCCGAACGCCCCAGCGACAGCTTCATCACGTCATAACACAGCTCCAGCGCATCATCGAGCAGCAACAGAGCGCGCTGCACGTTGGGTTCGCCGAGCACGTCGCGCAGATTGCCGCGGAATCCCGGCTCTCCCAGATTCAGGCGAAAATCTTGCGTGCTCAGGCTGAGACGGTCGGCGCTTTTTTGCAGTTGAGCGGCATCGCGCACCTCGGTGCGGTAGGCGATGGTGATATCCTTCGCCAGATCCAGCAGCTGGCGGCTGGTGAGCTGCTGGCCAAAATACTGGCTGGCGATGTCGGGGATTTGGTGCGCCTCGTCGAAAATCATCACCTCGGCTTCCGGGATCAGCTCGGCAAACCCGCCCTCTTTCACCACCATATCCGCCAGGAACAGGTGATGGTTTACCACCACCACATCCGCATCCATCGCACGGCGGCGCGCCTTGACCACGAAGCAATCCTGATACAGCGGGCAGTCGCTGCCGAGACAGTTGTCATTGGTGCTGGTCACCAATGGCCAGACGAAGCTGTCTTCCGCCACTTCGCTGCAGGTGCTGATATCGCCCTCTTTGGTCTGCGACGACCACTTGCGCAGTTGCACCAGATCGATCAACGTCTGCCCCGCCAGTTCCCCGCCGGCCATCGACTGTTGCTCAAGACGCTCCAGACACAGGTAGTTGGAGCGCCCCTTCAGCAGCGCCAACTTGCCTTTGTACTTCAGCGCCTTGGCGACGGTGGGCAGATCGCGCGCATACAGCTGATCCTGCAGCGCTTTCGAACCGGTGGAGATGATCACTTTGCGATCGGCACGCAGCGCCGGCGCCAGATAAGCGAAGGTTTTGCCGGTGCCGGTGCCGGCTTCCACCACCAGCTCCTGCTTGAAATTGATCGCTTCGGTAACGGCTTGCGCCATCTGCCGCTGCGGCTCACGCGGTTTGAATCCCTTGATAGCCTGCGCTAATGCGCCGTCTGTTGCAAAATCGTCTGTCACGCTGTCTCTCTGCCGGTGTCATTCAGCGGTGATTATGCCAAGCCTGCCGCCCGGCTACCACCCACTTTATCGCCGCGCTTTTTCATCACCGGCTGTGCTACCCTTAGCGCGACTATGATATGGAGATAAGCAAATGAATATCGAAAGAATTGATCCCGATCAGCGCTGGTCCGAAGCCGTAGTGCACAACGAGACCGTTTACTACACCAGCGTGCCGGAGAACCTGGACGACGACGCGACCGCACAGACCGCCAACGCCCTCGCCGCCATCGACGTGCTGCTGGAACGCGTAGGGTCGGACAAAAGCCGTATTCTGGATGCCACCATTTTCCTGGCCAACAGCGCCGACTTCGCCGCGATGAACGCCGCCTGGGACGCCTGGGTGGTCGCCGGCAGCGCGCCGGTGCGCTGCACCGTGCAGGCGCAGCTGATGAATCCGAAGTACAAGGTGGAAATCAAAATCATCGCCGCGCTGTAAGCCTGAGCGCAGACGAAAAAAAACCGCAGGCGTTGCCGTCTGCGGTTTTTTATTGCCCGCTATCAGGACAGTTTAAGGATCACCATTCCCGTCAACAGCAGCGCCAAGCCAATCCAGCCTTTGGCGTTCAACCGCTGGCCGAACATGATCCAGCCTGCGGCGATGGTGGCGGCGATGCCGAAACCGCCCCACAGCGCATAGGCGATCGACAGATCGATGCCCTTTACCGCCTGCGCCAGGGCGCTGAACGCGCCGAGCACCGACAGCAGCGACAGCAATCCCAGCCAAATTTTACGGAAGCCGTCCGACATCTTCAGGAAGATGTTGGCGATGATTTCCAACACGATGGCCAGCCCCAGGAACCCAATGTGGTACAACTCAAACTGTTGCATGGTTGTCACCTCGCGGGCTGACCTGTTTTCGCTCTTTGCGAGTGCCGGATTTCACCAGCATGATGCCGGCGATCAGCGTAGCCAGGCCCAGTACTTTCAGCGCCGAAATGGGCTCGTCGAACCACAGCACGCTGAACAGGGTGATGAACAGGATGCCGATACCTTCCCACAGCGCATAAGCCACGCCCAACGCCACGCGTTTTATCGCTACCGACAACAATACATAAGACGCGGTGATCATCACGTACATCACGATATGCCCGATCATGCCGCCATTGACGCTGGCGTATTTCATCGACAAGGTGCCGATGATTTCGGTCATGATGGCCAAACCTAAAAAGATCCAATAAATCATAATTTTTCTCCCAAACGGCGAATAATGCGCGCCAAGGCATATTTATCCCGATTTATCTCGTCGAACGGCCGCCATGCGGCGCGCAAGACGCAGAGATCCCTGGGGATAAATTGACCCAAACGCAAAAAGAATGTTTGCCCGGCTGAACGGTGACGCGAAGGCCTAAGCCCGCTACCAGCACCGGTTAAGGGAGAAAGACGCTATAGTTCGCTGCACCAGTGATGCTCACTGGCAAGGATTGCAGACAGGAAGAGTTGGCACGTAGAGGTTCTGAGGGTAGTTCCGTTAATAGTCATCATAATAGTTCTCTATTATCAGCCGCACACCGTGCGATTTGCCCAATATCCTCATAAAAGTAAAATTTTCAACTGAGATATTTTTACCACAGCCCAAATAAGAAAGCAAACTGCCGTTTTCATGAAAAAGCAGAAAAAAACGGGTTAAAAATAAGAAAGTTAATCGCGATAAAAATTAAAAAAGGCCCAACGGAGCGTTGAGCCTTGCGAGATCCGCGGGTGAGCAAATAAGCGCCAACCCCAGGCCTGGTGCGGGTTACAACGCGGCACCGCTGACGGCGCTGCGCGCCAGTTCAGTGATGCGCGCATAGTCGCCTTTTTCGAGCGCGTCCGCCGGCACCAGCCAGGAACCGCCGATGCAAAGCACGCTTTTCAGCGCCAGATAATCGCGGTAGTTGTTCGGCGTAATGCCGCCGGTCGGGCAAAAACGCACCTGCGGGAACGGGCCGCCGATCGCCTGCAGCGCCTTCACGCCGCCGTTGGCTTCCGCCGGGAAGAATTTGAATTCGCGCAGGCCGTGATCCATGCCTTGCATCAGTTCAGACACGGTGCTGATGCCCGGGATCAGCGGGATGGTTCCCGCCGTCGCCGCCTGCAGCAAGGCTTCGGTCAGCCCTGGGCTGATGGCGAACTGCGCCCCCGCTTCGGTCACCTGCCGCAGTTGCTGCGGGTTGATCACCGTACCGGCGCCGATGATCGCCTCCGGCACCTCTTTGGCGATAGCGCGGATAGCCTCCAGCCCGCAGGCGGTACGCAACGTCACCTCCAATACCCGCACGCCGCCGGCAACCAGCGCTTTCGCCA
This sequence comes from Serratia sp. 506_PEND, assembly GCF_001076875.1. Classification (NCBI taxonomy): domain Bacteria; kingdom Pseudomonadati; phylum Pseudomonadota; class Gammaproteobacteria; order Enterobacterales; family Yersiniaceae; genus Serratia; species Serratia sp. 506_PEND. The sequence continues at coordinate 5,583 of NZ_JVEL01000503.1, read as the reverse complement.
GCGGCACCGCCTGCTCCAGCTTGTTGATCACGATAACAGGCACCACCGGCCCCGCCGTCAGGATCTGCTCGGCGCTGGTTTTCCAGTTTTTCATCGTTATTTCTCCATTACTCGCGGTTAACAATGGCACGCCCCTGCCACAGGGCTCCGCATGCGCGGACGTCCGGCCGTACCGTAAGTGATGTGGCCCACGCGCAGATCGCAGGCAAAAAAAAGCCGGCAGACAGGCTGCCGGCATTACGCATTATTCGAACTCGTTCCAGGAGCGGCCGTCACGGGTGATCATCGCCACCGAGGCCACCGGCCCCCAGGTGCCCGCCTGGTAAGGCTTAGGCGCCTCGTTGTCGGCTTTCCATGCGTCCATGATGGAGTCGACCCACTTCCAGGCTTCTTCCACTTCATCGCGGCGCACAAACAGCGCCTGAATGCCGCGCATGGTCTCCAGCAGCAGGCGCTCGTAGGCGTCCGCCACGTGCTCCTGGTTGAAGGTTTCCGAGAAGCTCAGGTCCAGCTTGGTGGTCTGCAGACGGTGCTTGTGATCCAGCCCCGGCACCTTGTTCAGCACCTGAATTTCGATGCCTTCGTCCGGCTGCAGACGGATGGTCAGTTTGTTCTGCGGCAGCTGCTGGTAAGAATCGCTGAACAGGTTCAGCGGCGGGTTTTTGAAGTACACCACCACTTCCGAACATTTGGTCGGCAGACGTTTACCGGTACGCAGGTAGAACGGCACTCCGGCCCACTGCCAGTTGTCGATATCCACGCGGATAGAGACGAAGGTTTCGGTGCTGCTGCTCTTGTTCGCCCCTTCCTCTTCCAGATAACCCGGCACTTTCTTGCCCTGGACGAAGCCGGCGGTGTACTGACCGCGCACGGTGGTTTCCCGGACATTGGTCTGATCGATGCGGCGCAGTGAGCGCAGCACCTTGACCTTCTCGTCGCGGATGCGGTCGGTCGTCAGATCCGCCGGCGGCGACATGGCGATCATGGTCAGGATCTGCAGCAGGTGGTTCTGGATCATGTCGCGCATCTGGCCGGCCTGGTCGAAATAGCCCCAGCGCCCTTCAATGCCCACCTCTTCCGCCACGGTGATCTGCACCGAATCGATGGTGCGGTTATCCCAGTTGGATGCGAACAGCGAGTTGGCGAAACGCAGCGCCAACAGGTTCAGCACCGTCTCTTTGCCGAGGTAGTGGTCGATGCGGTAGACCTGGGACTCATTGAAGAACTCCGCCACCTGATCGTTGATCACGCGGGAGGACGCCAGATCGGTGCCCAGAGGTTTCTCCATCACCACGCGCGCCGGCTCATGGTTCAGCTTGGCTTCGCCCAACCCTTTGCAGATGGCGCCAAAGGTGCTTGGCGGCATGGCGAAGTAGTTGATGGTGGTGCGGTGCTTCTGATCCAGCATTTTACCCAGTTTGGTAAAGTTCTTGCTGTCGTTGACGTCCAGGTTGCAGAAGTCCAGGCGCGCGCTTAGCGTGGCCCAGAGTTCGTCATCCAGTTTTTCCTTCATGAAGGTGCCAAGCGCTTCCTTGACCACTTCGGTATAGGCTTGTTTATCCCACTCCGCGCGGCCGACGCCGATGATCCGCGTATCCGGGTGGATGTGTCCGGCTTTCTCTAACTGGTACAGGGAAGGCAGCAGCTTACGGCGCGCCAAATCACCTTTCGCGCCGAAAATAACCAGGTCACACGCCTGGGCTGTAGAGGTTACCGCCATGTTCATCTCCTCGTTGCAGGATATTTGTAATTTTCTTACATTACTAATGTACTCTGTTTGACTACGGCCAGCAAACCCGGAGCAAAGCAGAAAAAAAGGCCTCAAGATTCCAGTGGAAAGCGCCAATCTACGCCAACGCCCTCACCACGGGCAAAACTGTAATTTTTCGTCTTTTTTGACGCTCTGTTACCATTATGAAAGTTAGACACAGGTCATATTCTGGTGAAAAAACCCTGCATACGCCGTGTCGAGACTGCCAACGGTTACCAGCACGTAGTATATTTTCACTAAACCGGCATTGATTTCTCCTTTGTTTGAAATCGACATACCCTATCGATTCCAGGTTACAGCCGCTCGTTTGGCGTCTGCTTGCACGGCGAACACGGGCGAAATTCGACGCTGTTGCTTGAAAGCCACAGGGATAAAACCATGAGTGACTCTCGTTATATGAATACGCTGGACAAAATCCAGAGCCATCTGGAACGCCTGAGCAAATCTGAAAGGAAAGTCGCCGAGGTGATCCTGGCCTCCCCGCAGACCGCCATTCACTCCAGCATCGCCACGCTGGCGCGCATGGCCGACGTCAGCGAACCTACCGTCAACCGCTTTTGCCGCCGCCTTGATACCAAAGGCTTTCCCGATTTCAAACTGCATCTCGCCCAAAGCCTGGCTAACGGCACGCCCTACGTAAACCGTAACGTTGAGGAAGATGACAGCGTCGATTCCTATACCAGCAAGATCTTCGAATCGGTAATGGCCAGCCTGGATACAGTAAAGGCAAATTTGGATATTGCCGCAATCAATCGTGCGGTTGACCTGCTCACCCAGGCAAAAAAGATCTCTTTCTTCGGGCTGGGCGCCTCCGCGGCAGTGGCGCACGATGCGATGAACAAATTTTTCCGCTTCAACATTCCGGTGGTCTACTTCGATGACATCGTCATGCAGCGCATGAGCTGCATGAACTCCGGCGAAGGCGACGTGGTGGTGCTGATCTCACACACCGGCCGCACCAAGAATCTGGTGGAGATGGCCCACCTGGCGCGAGAGAACGACGCCACAGTACTGGCTATCACCTCGCGCGACACCCCGCTCGCCCAAGCGGCGACCCTGGCCCTGCTGCTCGACGTGCCCGAAGACACCGACGTTTACATGCCGATGGTGTCGCGGATCGCGCAATTAACGCTCATTGACGTGCTCGCCACCGGATTTACCTTGCGCCGAGGGGCTAAATTCAGAGATAACTTGAAGCGGGTCAAAGAAGCGCTCAAAGAATCGCGCTTTGATAAAGGCGTGGTCATTCCCAACAGTTTTGATTCGTGACCCGACGAAGAAAAAATCGCCGTTCAACAGACATTTGAATGACGGCATCAGAGGCGGTACCCTGTTAACATGCTCATGCGGGTAACCCGGGTGAAATATCAGTGTTGTAAAATTACATTTCACGCCTGGTTTCGTTATCCGACGTTATCGCAACACCAATATTTGCTTCACCAGTCAACGGAGTAATACATGTCCAGACGGCTCAGAAGAACCAAAATCGTTACCACCCTGGGTCCGGCTACAGACCGCGACAATAATCTGGAAAAGATCATTGCCGCCGGCGCCAACGTAGTTCGGCTTAACTTCTCCCACGGCAGCCCGGAAGATCACCAGGCTCGCGCTGACAAAGTGCGCGAAATCGCTGCCAAACTGGGGCGTCACGTCGCTATCCTCGGCGATCTGCAAGGGCCGAAAATTCGCGTGTCCACCTTCAAGGAAGGCAAAATCTTCCTCAACGTGGGCGATAAATTCCTGCTGGACGCCAACCTGTCAAAAGGCGAAGGCGATAAAGAAAAAGTCGGTATCGACTATAAAGGCCTGCCAGCTGACGTGGTGCCGGGCGACGTCCTGCTGCTCGATGACGGCCGCGTTCAGCTGAAAGTGCTCGAAGTTCAGGGCATGAAAGTGTTTACCGAAGTGACCGTCGGCGGCCCGCTGTCCAACAACAAGGGCATCAACAAACTCGGCGGTGGCCTGTCGGCCGAAGCGCTGACCGAAAAAGACAAGGCTGACATCGTGACCGCCGCCAAGATTGGCGTCGACTACCTGGCGGTCTCCTTCCCGCGTACCGGTGAAGACCTGAACTATGCCCGCCGCCTGGCGCGCGATGCGGGCTGCAACGCCAAGATCGTGTCCAAGGTTGAGCGCGCCGAAGCGGTTTGCACCGACGAAGCGATGGACGACATTATTCTGGCCTCCGACGTGGTGATGGTTGCCCGTGGCGACCTGGGCGTCGAAATCGGCGATCCGGAACTGGTCGGCATTCAGAAGAAACTGATCCGCCGCGCCCGCACTCTGAACCGCGCGGTGATCACCGCGACCCAGATGATGGAGTCGATGATCACCAACCCGATGCCGACCCGCGCCGAAGTCATGGACGTGGCGAACGCCGTGCTGGACGGCACCGACGCCGTCATGCTGTCGGCGGAAACCGCCGCTGGCCAATACCCGGCGGAAACCGTGGCGGCGATGGCGCGCGTTTGTCTAGGCGCCGAGAAGATCCCGAGCATCAACGTTTCCAAACACCGCCTGGACGTACAGTTCGACAACATCGAAGAGGCGATCGCCATGTCTTCGATGTATGCCGCCAACCACCTGAAAGGCGTCACCGCGCTGATCGCCATGACCGAATCCGGCCGCACTGCGCTGATGATGTCGCGCATCAGCTCCGGCCTGCCGATCTTCGCCATGTCGCGCCATGAGCACACGCTGAACCTGACTGCGCTGTATCGCGGCGTGACACCGGTGTATTTCGACAGCCACAAAGACGGCGTGATCGCCGCCAATGAAGCGGTCAATCGCCTGCGCGACAAAGGCTTCCTGGTCTCCGGCGATCTGGTGATCGTCACCCAGGGCGACGTGATGGAAACCGTCGGCACCACCAATACCAGCCGTATTCTGCGCGTCGAGTAATCCACACCGCAGACGACATGCCGGCCGGCTCACGTTGGCCGGCATTTTTTTTGCCCCGGTACCGCCATAAACGACGGAGAACACCATGCTCCACCAACGCAATCCCGCAGCGAGCGGTGATGAGCTCGATCTCGATGGCCACGGCCTGACGCAGCTCGACGCGTCACAGTTAGCCGGCCACGCGCTGCGCAAGGTAAGCCTGTACGACAATCAGTTGGCGGCCATCCCCGCCCCCCTCTTCCTGCACCGCAATCTACAGGTGCTGAACATCTCCTGCAATCAGCTCGACCGCCTGCCGCCGGAAATTGGCCAGTTGCAACAGCTTGAGATGTTCGACTTTGGCCACAATCGCGCAAGCGAACTCCCCGAGGAACTGGGGCAGTTGCACCGGTTGAAATACCTCTATCTGAGCGACAACGGCTTTAGCGATCTGCCGCACTCGCTGGCGCAGCTACAGCAGCTGGTTTACCTCAATGCGACCGACAACCGCCTGGCCGTTTTGCCTCTGGCGATACCGAGGCTTGCGGCATTGCAGGAGCTGCGTTTATACAACAACCGCATCGGCAATCTACCCGGCGAAATCGGGCAACTGCGCGCGCTGCGCGAACTGCATATCATGAAAAATGCCCTGACCGCGCTGCCGGCGGAAATGGCACAGCTCGGTGAGCTGGAGATACTCGACGCGGCCAACAACGCCATCGCCGAACTGCCGGAAGCCTTCTGCCGGCTGCCGCGGTTGAGCGAGCTGAACCTGCGTTTCAATCAGCTGACGCGCCTGCCGAAAAATATCGGTGAGCTGACGGCGCTGAGAAGCCTGGATCTGCGCGCCAACCGCCTGAGCGACCTGCCGGAAAGCCTCGGCGAACTGAGCCGGCTGCGCAAGCTGGATCTGCGCTGGAATGATTTCACCC
>NZ_JVEL01000502.1:0-1494 GCF_001076875.1 Serratia sp. 506_PEND | reverse complement strand
GGCCCCATCTGGCCCATTCTGACAATGCCGCTTAACGCATTGGGGAGTTTATCGGTGGGAATTTTAAAGTAATGCAACGATGAAGCCAGTTCCGCGACCTTGTAGGGATTTGCACCGACGGATGCGGCTGTCATATTGATGCGCGGCAATAATTCGTCGACTTGTTGCGGCGTAAATGCCTGGGAGGAAACCAGCCCCTCGTAACCTTGCAATGTGTCGCCGATATCACCCCCACCGAGTTCTATCGCTTTTTTGACGGTGTTGTTTATTTGCTGCTTACCTTTCTGGCGCCCCGCCTCATCGCGGTCATGGAACACCCTGTTTGAGAGTTTCATCAGCTCCATGCTGTACTCGGAACTGTTATCAATTTTAGGCGCAAGATAATGTGCGCCAGCAGCTATGGCTCCGCCGGCAACCAGCATTTTTTTACCCAGGTTGGCCAGGTGCTCTTCGTCGGTTGCCGCACCTCGCAGCTCCTTGCGCAGGGCCGCAATCTTGCTTTGCGCGGCGGTAGATGCGCGTGCCAGCTCTTGTGCTGACAGGGTGCCGGAGTTGGCCAGGCGATTATACGCCGCTTCGGTACGTTGGATTTCACGCTGTATCTTCGTTTCGGACTGGATACCGAGCGTTTCCCTGGCGGTGGCCATGCGCTGATAGTTGCTTCGGGTTTGCTCGGCCTCGCGCTCCATTTCCACCCGCAGCGCTGCCACGCGCTTTTTCATCTCGTTATAGGCCCGCGCCAGCTCTGCTTCGGAGAGTTTGCCGCTGCGGGCCAGACGGTTATAGGAGGCCTGCGTTCGCTGTATTTCACGCTGGATGGTGTGCTCTGCCCGCACCCCCAGATTGCTGCGGGCCGTCGCCAGGTTGGAGAGTTCGTTACGCAGCCCCTTGACGACCGGGGTCGCCTCGTCGTTGGCACCAAGGGTCAGGCCGACCTTCAGATTATGGTCCATTATTTACCTCCGGCAGGTGATGCCTTGCGTTTACGCGTAGCCTGGGCGGCATTGCGTTTTTTGAGCTGGTCGAGCGGGATGCGCAGGGATTTAAAGGTTTGCGTCTTGCCGCGCTTTTTGTACGCCTTCGGGTTGCGAAGGCGTACAACGGCCTCAAGATGCCCCTGCAGCTCGACCGGGGTTAAGCGTCGGACGTCGGCTTCGGTAAATCCGAACTCGCCGAGGATGATGCAGTGGAATCGGTAGTCTCTGACCCGCTCTTCATGTCCATCAGCTTTTTTTTAGCGCCACGCCCGGCCYTGAGCARSGCGGTATAATCCTCRTAAATCAGAYYMTCCTTYAGCAGCTCCGGGGTKATCTCTTCTGCCGGAATGCTGCCGAGACGCAACAGCGTGCGCGCCAGCAGGTGCACCGTGAAGTTGGCGTCGACGATGTCGCTGCCGACTTCCGCCACCACCTCAATCTCATCGCCGACGGTCTGCAAGCGGATTTCAAAGTCGCGGTGGATCACGCCGTTGTGTTGCACCCCGTAAGCCAGGGT
>NZ_JVEL01000501.1:0-1416 GCF_001076875.1 Serratia sp. 506_PEND | reverse complement strand
ACTCTGAGCCACTTAATCCCATGTCATAGAGCCCTAGGGGATTAGGGGGGTATTTTCCTATTGGGTAAATAGGAAAGCCAAACCCATCAGTATATTCATCTAATTCTTCCTCGTTTGGTATATTAACCCCTGGTGTAAACTCGCCATTATTTGTAGCAAAAGGAAGATATTGCCCTCTGGATCTCGCTGCATATTCCCATTGCGCCTCTGTCGGCAGGTCTATTTTTTTGCCTGATTCTTTACCTAACCACTGACAATAATCCTTCGCCTGTTGCCAGGTTACACTTACCGAATAATCCCCCTTCAGCAGCGAGGGATGGCTTTTCATCAAGGGGCCTACTGGTAATGCCTTTACCCCCCTTATTTTGATGTATGAACTATAATCCGCATTCGTCACCTTGAACTTCGATATCGCAAAGTCGCTCAGAATAACCTTGTGTAGATGTTTATCATCCTGCTGGATACTAGGCTGTGTCCCTTAATTGCCTGAGCTATAGTAACTGTCTGTTTCCACAACATATTGAACTATGGCTCGCTACGACCTACCTGATGAAGCATGGACTCTCATCCAGCCCTTATTACCTGCTGAACCAGCAACACCACGAGCCGGACGCCCATGGGCAGAACATCGTATGATCATCAACGGTATGTTCTGGGTGCTGTGTTCAGGCGCACCATGGCGCGATTTGCCTGAGCGATATGGTCCATGGAAGACCGTTTACAACCGTTTTAACCGGTGGTCAAAGTCAGGAGTGATTAACATCATTTTCAACAGGTTACTTACGTTACTTGATGCAAACAGCCTTATAGACTGGTCAGCGACAGCGTTGGACGGCAGTAATATCCGTGCACTCAGATGTGCTGCCGGTGCTCAAAAAAACATCCCGATATCGCCGGAGATAATGGGCTGGGTCGCTCTCGCGGCGGTTTTGGCACCAAAATCCATCTGGCGACAGACGGCAGTGGTCTGCCGTTAAACATCGTGCTGAGTCCCGGACAAGCCCATGAAAGCCAGTTCGCACAACGTCTGCTGGACGGCATTGGTGTTCAGCGCCAGAACGGCAGCATGAAGCGACGTGGTCATGCTGTACTGGCTGATAAAGCTTACTCTGGACATGCTTTACGTAAGGCGCTGAAGAGCAGGGCTATAAAAACCGTCATCCCTCGAAAATCGAATGAGAAAATGGCGTCAGATGGTCGTTCACAGTTCGATCGTGATGCTTACCGTAATCGCAATGTTGTTGAACGTTGCTTTGGTCGCCTGAAAGAATGCCGCCGCATTGCTACACGTTACGACAAAACGGCGAGGAACTATCTGGCGATGGTTAAACTGGGTTGCATCCGGCTGTTTTACAAAAGGTTATGCAATTAAGGGACACAGCCTAAATGGCAGTTTCTCTTTAACTAAGGGACCAA
>NZ_JVEL01000500.1:0-17040 GCF_001076875.1 Serratia sp. 506_PEND | reverse complement strand
CCGCCCCACACCACCACATCGCCGTGCGCCAGCGGAATGCGCCGCGCCCGGTCGCTGCGTTGCAGGCCGCCGAACTGAAACACCGCCGGCAGCCCGAGCGACACCGAAACGATCGGCGCGCCGAAGTCGTGTTCGTCTTTATCCTGATGCAGCGACAGCTTACTGCCCGGATCGTAACGGTTCATCAGGCAGGAATCCGGCACGAAGGGGCCGAAGCCCGCCTGCTGCGCAGCTTCGTCCGCCAGCGCCATCAGGATCGGCGGAATGGCCGGCCAGCGTTTGCCGCTGCGCGCGTCGCGTTCCGAATAGCGGTAGCCCCGGCTGTCGCTGGTCCAGCCGTTGCCGCACCAGCTCATCGCCACCGACATCACGTGCCCGCCGGGGGTGGTCAAATGCCGCCACGGCACCTGGGCCACCACGCCCTGCACCGCCGCCAGCAGTTCCGGCCCGTGATCGCGCACAAAGCCGTGCATCACCACCGCGCCGGGGGCGATCTCTTCGCGCCACGGCGGCGGCAGCGCGTCTTCAAAAAGATCGATTGTCATCGCCAAAGCCTGTATGAATACACAGTACCCATTGTAACCCGCCGCCGCCGATTGTCCAGCGCCCGGCGGCGCCATTGTCGTTAGCGGCAAATTTCTCTACAGTAGCCGCCATAAAATCAATCACTCACCAGGAACGCGTGTGATTAAGGGCATCACTCTTTCAGTCGTCGCCTCCATCTTGTTCGGCGCGATGTATTACTTCACCTCTACCCTCACCCCGCTGAACGGCGAGCAGGTCTACGGCTGGCGCACGCTGCTGACGCTGCCGTTCCTGACGCTGTTCATGGCGCTGTCCGGCGATTGGCGCAAGGTGGGCGACACGCTGGCCTGGATCGGCCAACGGCCGCGGCGCCTGCTGGGCCTGCTGCTCACCTCGGCGCTGCTGGGGGTGCAGCTATGGCTGTTCCTGTGGGCGCCGCTGCACGGCAAGGCGCTCGACGTATCGCTCGGTTATTTTCTGCTGCCGCTGACCATGGTGCTGGCGGGCCGTTTGATCTACCGCGACCGGCTGTCGCTGCTGCAAAAGCTGGCGGTGGCATGCGCCATGGTGGGGGTAGGCAATGAGCTGTATCAGGCGGGCGGCGTGTCGTGGCCGACGCTGGTGGTGGCGCTGGGTTATCCGCTCTACTTTATTTTGCGGCGGCGTTTCGGCACCGACAATCTCGGCGGGCTGTGGTGCGAGCTGGCGCTGATGCTGCCGGCGGCGGCCTGGTTCGCCTTCGGCGACGGCGGCGCAGCGGCGCTGCCGATCAATGCCGAGCTGTATTGGCGCATTCCGCTGCTCGGGGTCATCAGCGCCGTGGCATTGGTGTGTTACATCCTCGCCAGCCGCCTGCTGCCGTTCAGCCTGTTCGGCCTGCTGAGCTATGTGGAACCGGTGCTGCTGGTGATCGTCGCGCTGCTGCTCGGCGAAAGCATCGGCCAAAGCGAATGGCCGACCTATCTGGCGATCTGGCTGGCGGTGCTGCTGCTGGCGGCGGAAGGCGCGCGGCACCTGCTGCGCCGCCAGCGGGTCTGACTCAGGCGGCCAGCGTCGCGCCGCCGTCGATCACAATGTCCTGCATGGTGATGTGGCTGGCCAAGTCGGAGGCCAGGAACAACACCGCGTTGGCGATCTCGTCCGGGCGAGCGATTTTGCCCAGCGGGATCCCCAACTTGAACATCTCGGGGAAGCCGGCGATGGTGCGTTGCTGCGCATCATCGGTCTGCCACATGCCGCGCTGCATCGGGGTGTCGGTCGAGCCCGGCGACACCAGATTGCACCGCACGCCGAACGGCGCCATCTCCAGCCCCACGCAGTGGTTCAGGCTGGTCAACGCCGCCTTGGAGGCGCAGTAAGCCGCCATCTGCGCGCGCGGCACGTGCGCGGCGTTGGAGCCGATGCTGACGATCGCCCCGCTGCGCTGCGCCTTGAAGTGCGGCAGCACGGCGCGGAACAGGTAAAACGCCCCCGAGGCGTTGACGTTGATGCACTGGTGCCAGTCATCCACGCTCAGATCTTCGGTATTGCCCATGCGCAGAATGCCGGCGGCGTTGACCAACACGTCCAGTTGCGGGTTTTCCGCCAGCTGTTGGCGGCACACCGCCTCCACCTGCTCCGGCCGGCTGATGTCCAGCGTCACGCAAGGGTAAGGCAAATCCGGGTTGGCGAACTCGCGGTCAAACCCCACCACCTCGGCGCCCTGCGTCAAAAAATGCCGGGCGATCTGCTCGCCGATGCCGCGCGCCGCGCCGGTCACCCACACGCGTTTGCCGGTGAAATCCATCTGAATGCTCATGCGCGCACCGCCATCCGGGCGCACAGCCGGGTCATGTTGTTGTTCATCGTTGTCTCCTGCGAAAAGGATAGGATGCGGCGCGCGCTGCGCCGCAAAAGTGGCCCTACAGCGCGCCGCTGTTCAGGCCGAAAGCGTTGAGCATGGTGCCCAGTTTGGCGGCGGTTTCCAGCCACTCGGACTGCGGCGTCGAGGCTGCGACGATCCCCGCGCCGGCGAACAGCCGCACCCGGTTGCCGCGCAGCAGGCCGCTGCGGATGACGATCGCCCACTCGCCGTCGCCGTTGGCGTCGCACCAGCCGACGATGCCGCTGAACAGGCCGCGATCGTGCGGTTCCAGATCGGCGATCAGCTGGCGGGCGCTCTCGGTCGGGAAGCCGCACAGCGCCGGCGTCGGATGCAGCAGGCAGGCCAGCTGCATCACGTTGAGATTCGGGTTCAGCAGCTCGCCGCGAATGCGGGTGGACAAATGCCACATGGTGCCGGTACTGAGCAGCGACGGGCCGCTGGGCACGCTCAGGCTGGCGCACAGCGGCGCCAGGTGCCGACGGATGTCGTCGATCACCAGCTTGTGTTCGTATTTGTCTTTGGTCGAGCGCATCAGGCGCTCGCTGCCGAGGCGATCCTGCTGCGGATCGTCCTGACGGCGCGCCGAACCCGCCAGCGGGTTGGTGTGGATCTCGCCGCCCTGCTTGCGGATCAGCAGTTCCGGGCTGGCGCCGATCAACACGCCGCCATCGGCCAGCGGCAGGGAAAAGTGGTAACCGGTCGGGTTCTGCACCATCAGGTTATTGAGGATCTGGTGGCCCGCCACCGGCTGCTCCAGCTCGATGTCGAGGATGCGCGACAGCACCGCCTTGTCCAGCTTGCCTTGTTTAAAGCGGCTGACCGCTTCCGCCACCGCGTGCTTGAAGCGCGGCTCGTCCGGAATGCTGGTGCAGGCGGCCAGGCGATGCGGCTGTTGCAGCATCGGGCGCGCGGCGCGGGTAAAGCTGTCGTTGGCGACAAACTCGTAACTTTCAGGCACATACAGGCAGGAAGGCCGGCGCGTGTCGAACGGAATGGCGCCCACCACCACCGGCGTCTCCTGGCCGGCGGCGTTGGCTCGCGCCAGCGCCTGGCGAATATGCTGCGCCAGCGCGCTGCCTTCCTGCTCGCCGCCGAACGCCGGCGTCTCAATCCGTTCGAACACGCCGCTGGCGGAGAGGGAACGGAATTCGGACCGGTACAAAAAGGTCGATTGTTCGGCGTACGCAAACCCGGGGAAGGTTTGGTTTTCTGTCGTCAGTGTCGCCACAGACCACTCCTTTGTTGCGCCTCACCAATGATAATGTTTATGCGAATAATTATCATTAGCTGTAAAAGGAGGATAAATTACACCGATTCCCCACCGAGGGTCAATCTCCGATGAATGAATCTTTCCGCTCGCTGCGGCAAATCCACGTTACGGTGCAGCAAGAAATAACACACTGTTATTACTGTATTTTAGCAAAAAATAAAGGTCGTGACGTCGTCACCTTCACGCCAAAAACGCCCGCTGAACCGGCGGCCGACGGGGCAATTTGGCGTCAAGGTCTTAAGCAACGCTAATACGAACGTCTGCCGCTGCGTATCCACGGCGACCATGCGCGCATCGAGAAAATCGAAGTAACAGCGCACCTGCGGATAAAGCGCCTTGAACAGGCTCTCTTTGGCGGAAAACGTCAGCGTCAGCAGCTCGTTGAACGGCAGCGTTTCGCGCAGCAACGCCTCGCGCTCCCCCGCCGAAACGATCGCCCCCCACAGCTCCTCCGCCCGCACGTCGGAGAGCAGCGTCTCCACATCCAACCCAACGCCGCCCAGCCCGCTCTCGCGGTGTACGGCGCACAGCGCGGTATCCGAATTATGGCTCAGCGCCCCGGCGATGCCCGGCGGCCACTGCGGCGCGCGATCTTCGCCGCGCGTCAGGGTGAAATCGGCAAAACCGAGCGGCGCCAATAGCTGGCGCGCGAGAACACGCCCGGCCAAATACTCCGCGCGGCGTTTCGGCACCGCGCGCGCCAGATGGTCCGGCAGCGCAAAGCCCGCCTCGGGAAAACTCTCGTCGCGATACTCCGCCAGCGCAAAATGGCAGCGCGCCACCTGGCCCGGATAGCCGTCCGGCGTGAAAAATTCGATATTGCGGATAAAAGTGGGCAACGGCGATATCCATGATAAGCAGGCAGGCTGATGATGTTAGCCCCCGAAACCGCCTGCAACAATGACCCTGGGCAAAATAAATGGCGTTAAGGCTCGTACGGCGGCACGTTAGCCGGGATGGGGAGAGGCCTCTCCCCCGCGATCGGGAGAGAGGCTGGGCATTACAAGATGCCTTTCATGGTCTTTTCGAAATCGCTCCAGGCACAGAAACCGTCCTTGTCGATCGGGCAGCCTTTCAGCGCCAGCGTCACGCGCTGCGGCGGGGTTTGCAGCGTCAGCGGCGTCGCCTTGCGCAGTTGCTCGGTGGACTGATAGACGTACTCGATCTTCAGCAATTCACGGCTGTTCTGCGCGTCGCGCCAGCGCTGGAACACCAATTTGCCGCCTATCGGCGTTTTCTCGTACTGCTGCGGCAGCTGATACGGCTGGAACTGCATGGCCGACAGCAGCGAGGCGATATTGGAGTCGTGGCCGACCAGCACCGTCAGCTTCGGCGCGTCCGGTTTGCGCTCGCCGAGCAGCGCGTTGTTGATGTAGGTCAGCAGCGGTTTGGCGACGTTCTGCGCCACCACCGGCGAGGTGAACAGCGAATCCTGATAGCCGTCTTTCAACTGCGCCAGCTGCTTCCACTGCTGCGGGGTGGCGATTTTGCCCCAGGCCACCTCTTTCATCGGGAAACCTTCGTAATACTGCAGCATAAAGGCGTCCACCAGCGAGTTGCCCACCCGCAGCGGGCCGGAGACGCCCGGCTCTTTGCCCGGCACCGCGCTCATCACGCTGGCTTCTTTGGTCAGGTCGCAGTGTTTGTCGGTCTTGCAGGCGGCGGAATCCTTGTAGTCGATGATCTTCGCCAACTGTTGGTAAGAGGCGTCCAGCTTCAGCGAGCCCAGCGCGGCGTTCATCGCCGCCAGCGCCTGCTGGTTGAAGGCTTCGCTGGTATCGGTGATGATCGGGTTGAAGGTCGGATCCATCTCGCCCATCTTGTCCTGATGGTGCACGCTGACGTCGCAGCCGGGGAACGCGCCGTTGCTGAAGAACTGCGCGGTGGCCACCGTGCGCTGCAGGCTGTTGGCGTAGACGTACACACTGCCGGCGGTCGGGCAGCCCTCTTGCGGCAACAGGCCGGTCTGCTTCAGCCAGGCGTTGAAATAGTGCCCCATATACACTTCCAGCACCCCGCCCTTGGTGGTCAACTGGCCGCCCGGCGTTTCCCAGACCGGCCAGGCCTTCGGCGTGGACTGCGCCAGCACGCTGCCGTTGTTGGCCAGCGGCGCGCGCAGGTTATGGCGGCTCATCACCAGCACCTGTTCCAGTTGATAACCGCCGGCGTCCGCCAGCGCGTTCCCGGTGAATAACAAGGGCAGGCACAGCAATAACGTTTTTTTTCTCATCCGCAGAGGCTCCCGGAAAATGATTATTTTTAAGGTGTTAGCGTTTGCCTGCGTATGATGGCGGGGTTAGTGTGACAAGTGTGTGACAGGGGTCACGGGAAAAGATCGTACCAGCGGCCACCGGGCGGCGGCCGCTGTGCGTCAACTCAGTACCACAGGCTCATGATCGGCCAGCCGATCAGCAGCAGCGCGGCGATGTACACCACGCCGAGAATGCCGCCCAGGCGCCAGTAGTCTTTCGATTTCACGTAGCCGCAGCCGTAGATGATCACCCCCGGCCCGGTGGCGTACGGCGTCAGCACGCCCATGATGCCGATCGACAGCACCAGCAGCATCGACAGCTGCTCCATCGGCACGCCCGGCAACCCTTTGCCGACCGCCAGGATCACCGGCAGCATGGTGGCGGTGTGCGCCGACAGGCTGGCGAACAGGTAGTGGGCGAAGTAGAACACCAGCACCAGCGCCACCACCGTCATGTTCGGCGAGAAGCCGTCCAGGTGGGTGCTCATGGTCTGGGCGAACCAGTCGATAAAGCCGGAGCGCGTCAGGCCGTTGGCCATCACCACCAGCGTCGCCAGGTTAACCAGCGTATTCCAGGCGCTGGAATATTTGGTGATCTCTTTCCACGACACCACGTGCAGCGCCAGCATCAGCGACACCGCCAACAGGCACACCGCGGTGGCGTCCAGCACCTTGCCGCCGAACACCCACAGGCACAGGCTGAGCAGCACCAGGCCGATCAGGGTGTACTCCTTGCGCGTCAGCTTGCCCATTTCCCCCAGCGCGGTATCCGCCCAGGCGGCCACTTCGCTGCTGTGGGTCACGCCCGGTTTGTACAGGTAGTAGGAGATCAGCGGCGCGATGATCAGCAGCAGCAGGCCGACCGGCAGGAACGCCAGGAACCACTGCATCCAGCTGATGTGCACCCCGGCTATCTTGCCGACGAACTCGATGCCCAGCACGTTCGGCGCGGCGCCGGTGACGAACATCGAGGAACTGATGCTGGTGCCGACCACCATCATCCACATCAGGTAACCGCCGATGCGGCGCGAAGAGGGATCGTTAGGGAAGGAATCGAACAGCGGCGGCAGGTTTTTCACCACCGGGAACACCGTGCCGCCGGTGCGCGCGGTGTTGGACGGCGTGAATGGCGCCAGCAGAATATCGATGATCACCACCGCATAGCCCAGCGTCAGCGTGCGCTTGCCCATGAACTTCACCAGGAACAGCGCGATGCGCCGCCCCAGCCCGGTGGCCTCGTAGCCCAGCGCGAAGATAAAGGCGCCGAACACCAGCCAGACGGTGGTGCTGGAGAAGCCCGCCAGCCCCCATTTCAGCGCCTCTTTACCGGCCTTGAAGCCCGGCTCCGCCAGTTCCTGCGCGCCGAACAGCACCCAGTTGGCGCTGAGCACGCTGACGGTCACCGCGATAAAGCTGATGGCGGTGGCCGGGATCGGCTCCAGAATCATGCCGACGATCATCGCCACGAAGATGGCGAAATAGTGCCACGCCTGCGGCGGCATGCCGTCGGGCACCGGTATCAATAACAGGATCGCGAGCACCGCCAGCGGCGCTATCGCTTTCCAGATCTTTTCCTGGGTTTGGGACATAGGGACTCTCCTGAAGGCTTGGTTATTATTCTTGGGCACCCAGCTGCGCCAGCAGCCAGGTCACTATCAACAAGTCGGCGCTGCCGCCGGGGCTGAGGTTGCGGGCAATGCAGTCGGCATCGAAGCGCCGCAGGCGCGCCAGGCCCGCTTCCCCCGCCGAGCCGCCCTGCGCCAGCAGCCAGGCCGCCCGGCGCCGCAGCCAGCGCAGCCCGCGCAGGCCGCCGCGCGAGGCGACGTTGGTGTCATCGTTGTGGGCCATCAGCCACAGCAGGCTGTCCAGCAGCGCCCGCTGTTCGTCGCCGCCGGCGGCCAGCCGTTGCCGATACAGCGGCAGCGCGCCGTCAAGCACCAACCGAAAACCGGACTCCGCCTCGCCGCGCGCGCCGCTGAGGCCATACGCAGCGAACAAGCGCTGGCCGGCGGTCTGCCCGGCGTTGTTGCGCCGCAGCTCACGGTCCACCAGCCCCCGACACATCGCCACCACCTCGCCGCACAGCGCTTCCGCGTCGATGTCACGGCCCTGCTGCTGCAGGCGGCCAAAGGCGGTGCACAGCAACCCGAGTGAGAACACGCTGCCCTTGTGGGTGTTAATGCCGCCGGTGGCGCGAAACATCTGGTTTTCGCAGGCCAGGCCCAGCGGCCGCAGCCGCGCCAGCTGCTGCTCTGCCGGCAGAGCCGCGTCTTCGCGCCCGCGTTGGATAAAGCGCGGCAGCCACACGCCGATGGCGCGGGCGCTGCGGTAGAAGTGCCCGAGATCCATATCGCGGTGGGCGCCGGTGTTATGACGATCCACCAGCCCCGGTTTGGGCGTGAGGTTGACCTCCACCAGCAGCGCGCGGAAAGCGGCGCGGGCGAAGTCGCAGGCCGGCTCGGCTCGGCGGGCGGGTGGATTAATCGGCAGAGATCGCATCGTTGAACATCCTTTCCATTTCTTGCAGCAGCTGCTCGCTGCCATGCCGCCGCTGGCGAGCGCAGATCTTGGCCGGTTGGCCGCACAGCAGGCAGCGCCGTTCCGGCAGGCCGATGTCGCGGCGCGACAAAATGCGCCCCTGCGCATCCAGCACGTCGATATCCCACAGCCGGCCGATCGGGCGACTCACCTCCAGCTGCATGGCGCAATCTTTCACCCGCTGGGCGTCGGCGCGCAGCGCCACAAACCCTTCGCAGCCGGTGGAAAGCGCCAGCGCCTCGGCCTGCGGGCTGGGCCAGCCCTGCTCGGCGCACAGCCGCAGCAGCGCCGCCCACCCGAGGTTGAAGATGCCGCGCGTCAGCGCGCTGTCCTTCACCGGGCCGGGGACGACCAGCGTCAGCACCAGCAGCGTGCACTCGTGCTGCGCCAGCCACGCCTGCTGGCGCGCCTGACGGCATTCGCGGCTGGTGAGCAGCTCCGGCAGGCTGACCGCGCGTTCGGCGGCCAGTTGGGGATCGACGGCGGCCATCGGTTACTCCGCCACCTGATGCACCACGTCGATCACCGAACCGTCGCGGTAGCGCACCACCGCCACCACCTTGTCGGTAAAGGCGATCGGCTGCGGTTCGCCGGTCAGCTGCAGCGCGCGGGCGCGCAGCCAGTCGATGCTCACCACCTCGAGGCCGGCCTCCCGCAGGCGCTGCGCCAGCTCCGGCCGCGCCGGGTTGACGGCGATGCCGTGGTCGGTCACCAGAATGTCGATGCTGGAACCCGGCGTGACGCAGGTGGTCACCTGCTCCACCAGCGTCGGGATGCGCCCGCGCACCAGCGGCGCGACGATGATCGCCAGCCGCGCGGCGGCGGCGGTGTCGCAGTGGCCGCCGGACGCGCCGCGCAGCACGCCGTCGGAACCGGTCAGCACGTTAACGTTGAAGCCGGTGTCGATTTCCAGCGCGCTCAGCACCACCACGTCGAGCCGATCGACCGACGCGCCCTTGGAGCTGAAGTTGGCGTACTGGTTGGCGCTGATTTCGATATGGCGCGGGTTGCGCGCCAGCGAGGTCGCCGCCGCCCGATCGAAGCTCTGCACGTCCAGCAGCTTGCCGATCAACCCTTTCTCGTGCAGATCCACCATGGTCGAGGTGATGCCGCCAAGGGCGAACGCGGCGCGAATGCCGCGGGCGCGCATCTTGTCCTCCAGGAAACGGGTCACCGCCAGCGAGGCGCCGCCGGTGCCGGTTTGCAGCGAAAACCCTTCGGTGAAGTAGCCTGAACCGGCGATCACCTCGGCGGCGCGGCGGGCAATCAGCAGCTCGCGCGGGTTCGAAGTCATGCGCGTGGCGTCGGCGCCGATCTTGTCGGCGTCGCCCACCCGCTCCAGCTGCACGATCAGATCCACCCGATCCTGCGCCAGGCTGGCGGGATGATGCGGATACGGCACCAGCTGCTCGGTCAGCAGCACCACGGTGCCCGCCGCCTCGGCGTCCACCCGCGCATAGCCGAGCGAGCCGCAGCAGGCTTCACCGCTGTAGCCGTTGGCGTTGCCGAACTCATCGCAGGCCGGCACGCCGAGGAAGGCCACGTCTATCTTCAGCTCGCCGGATTCAATCAGGTTGACCCGGCCGCCGTGCGAGTGAATTTGCACCGGCTCCGCCAGCAGGCCGCGCGAAACGGCGTCCGCCAGCGGGCCGCGCAGCCCGGAGGTGTAAATGCGGCTCACCACGCCGTGGCGGATATGCTCAACCAACGGCGCATGGCAGTCGGTCAGCGAACTGGAGGCCAGCGTCAGGTTGCGGAACCCCATCGCCGCCAGCGTCTCCATCACCTGATTGAGCGCCAGATCGCCGCCGCGAAACGCATGGTGGAAGGAGATGGTCATGCCGTCCTGCAGCCCGCTGCGGCGCACCGCTTCCTGCAAGGAGTCGCACAGCTTGAGATCGCGCGGTTTGCGCGCCTGCAGGTTGGCTTTGGACACGTCCTGATAGCCCGGCAGATCCGCCGGGTTGGCGAAGGTCATCAATCGTTGTTGGCGGTTCATCATGCTTCCTCCCCGTGCTGCGCCGGTTCTTCCCGTAAGCCGGACAGCGCGGCGCGCTCCAGCACCAGCCGGGCGCGTTCAATCACCGGGCTGTCGACCATTTTTCCGTTGAGCGACACCACGCCGCGCCCTTCCCGCTCCGCCGCCTCGGCGGCGTCCACCACCCGCTGCGCGTGCGCCACCTCTTTGGCGGTCGGCGCGTACAGGTTGTGCAGCAGCTCAATCTGGCGCGGGTTGATCAGCGATTTGCCGTCGAAGCCGAGCTGTTTGATCAGCGCCGCTTCCTGCAGGAAGCCGGCCTCGTTGTTGGCGTCGGAGTAGACGGTGTCGAACGCCTGAATGCCGGCGGCGCGCGCCGCCTGCAGCAGCGAGCAGCGGGCGAACAGCAGCTCGATGCCCTCCGGCGAGCGTTCGGTGCGCAGGTTGCGCACATAGTCTTCCGCCCCCAGCGCGATGCCGATAAGACGCGGTGAAGCGTGCGCGATCGCCACCGCGTTGGTGATGCCCTGCGCCGATTCGATCGCCGCCAGCAGCCCGGTGCTGCCGACCGGCCGGCCGCAGGCCGCTTCGATGGCGGCGATCTCGCGCTCCATGTCGACAACGTCCTGCGCGCTGTCGGTCTTCGGCAGGCGCACGATGTCCGCGCCGCCGCGCACCACCGCCTGCAAGTCCGCCAGGCCGTAGGCGGAGTCGAGCGCATTGACGCGCACGATGGTTTCCACCTCCTGATACAGCGGATGCTGCAGCGCGTGGTACACCAGCCGGCGCGCCGCGTCTTTTTCACGCAGGATCACCGAGTCTTCCAGATCGAACATCAGCGCATCGGCCTGGTAGATAAAGGCATTGCTGACCATCGCCGCATTGGCGCCGGGAACGAACAGCATGCTGCGGCGCAGCCGGGTTTTATTCAGCGTTTTCATCTTTCGCCTCCCACGGCAGTTGGCCGCCCTCGCAGGCGCGCATCAGCGCGGTTTCCAGCCGGGCGCGCAGCACGCAGTCCAGCGCCCCCTTGTCGTCGACGATCACCTGCACCGGCTCCACCTCATAGCGCTGCAGTACCTCCAGCAGGGTGTGGCGGATCGCCGCGCCGAACTGTTTTTCCACGCTGCTGGCGATCAACAGATCGTGCTGCGGCCCCTCGGCGGGCGCGATGCGCACCATGACATCGCTGGATTCCAGCGTGCCGGCCATTGCTTCTCGGATAATTTTCATCATTCACCTGATTGTGCGGACTCAAAAGGATGCGGGGCCGCCTTGGCCCGGCGCTGCGTTTGCAGATCCTGCAGGTAGTACAGGGTGTCCGGCGGCACCAGCGGCGCGGCGGCGTGGAAGTCCCCCGCCGCCAGCAGCTTGCGCACCCAGGAGGCGGAGATCGCCGTGCCCTGATATTGCAAACGCTCGATTTCCACCAGCGCGATCGGCGGGCTGGGCAGCGCCGGCGTTTCCAGCCAGTAGCGCATGTCGCGGTTGTATTTCGCGGTCACCGCGCAGAACGGCTCGTTGCCGACAAAGCGGTGGGTAATGCCCAGCGCGGGCGCCAGATACTGGCGGAAGATCTTCAGATCGATTTCGGTGTAACAGTCGTCGGCCACGCCCTGATCCTTGATGAAGTAACAGGGGAAGGTGGCGCGCGAGATCACGTACTGCGAGCCTTCGTGTACCGTGAGGTTGGGGATATCGGCAGTGCCGGCCAGCACCAGCCGGCGGCGGTCTTCATAGCTGAAGCGCGAGGTGTTTTCCTTCACCAGAAACAGGTGCAGCCAGTCGCAGCGTTTGGCCGCCTGACGCACCAGATACTGATGCCCGCGTGTGAAGGGGTTGGCGTTCATCACGATGCTGCCGATGGTCTCGCCCGGCCGGCGCTGGCTCGCCAGCTGGGCGGCGTAGCGCTTCAGGCGGCACGGGCTGTTTTCCATCAGCACCACGATGCCCGGCACGGTGGCGATCGGGTAGAAACCGCATTGGCGGAACAGCGGCTCGTTCTGCACCTTGGTGTAGATAAACAGCTGAGTGTGATGGCGCTCGTAGGCCAGGTTCACCAGCTCGGTCGCCAGCGCCAACGCTAACCCTTCGCCGCGCATCAGCGGGCTGATGGCGACGCATTTGATAATATTGTCGGCGATGCCGCCGCAGGCGACCAATTTGTCGTGCTGGGTAACGGTAATAAATATTTCAACCGTGGTGTCGATATTCAGATCGTTACTGCGCAAGAAGGCGCTTATTTCCGAAATCGCTTTATGATCCGATCGCTTTACCCGATTAAATACGGCATCGCCTAACATAACACGCTCTCTGGGTTAACTGGCAAACAACAAGTTAAATACAAAAAGGCATTTTAATTAACATCAATGACGGCAATTAAAACCTTAAAAACCATGAAGATAAACGCCATTTCGCGTTCGGTAAATCAATGGTAAACAGAAAAAAAACGCCGATTATTGACCTATTTCACAAACCGATCCCGGTTAATAAGTTATTTAATGTTCTTTATTTGCTTAATTAATCTTATGGTGTTTATTATTGAGATAATCTTTATTTAGCGCCGCAATTTACTTACATTCATTTAGCATCTTGATTGCAATAGTAGGTTTCATTATGGAATGGCTGAACATCCTGATCGTTGAAGACGAAACGCCGCTGGCGGAGATGCACGCGGNCGGAGTTTATCCGCCAGAACGGCGGCTGCCGCCAGATTTGGCTGGCCGGCACCCTGGCGCAGGCGCGCGCCATGACCGAGCGCTTCAAGCCGGACCTGATCCTGCTGGACAACTTTCTGCCCGACGGCCAGGGCATCACCCTGCTGCGCGAACTGACGCTGAGCGGGTATCGCGGCGGCATCGTGTTCATCACCGCCGCCAGCGACATGGCCACCGTGGCCGAGGCGTTGCGCTACGGCGTGTTCGACTACCTGATCAAACCGCTGGCCTATGACCGGCTGAGCCAGACATTGCAGCGCTTTAGCCAGCGCCGCGAAGCGTTGAAGGACAAAGCGCGCCTCAACCAGCGCCGCATCGACGAGATGTTCAACACCTATGCCCGCGGCGAGCAGCAGGCGGCGCTGCCCGCCGGCATCGACGAACTGACGCTGGGCAAGATCCGCGCGCTGTTTGCCGAACCCGCCGCGCGCCACACCGCTGAAAGCGTTGCGCAAAAAATGGGGCTCAGCCGCACCACCGCGCGCCGTTATCTGGAGTTTTGCACCGCCACACAGCAGCTGCGCGCCGAGATCATTTACGGCAAGGTCGGCCGCCCACAGCGGATCTACCGCGCCGGCGAACCGCATTAACGGTTATTTGATCGCCCTAGCAAGGTTGCGTGTAACCGCTTTACTTTTTATGCGCCGGTCAGCATCTTGGTGAGCATCACCTAGCCGACTGGACGATCGCCGATGCCTGCTGCGCCCCATGCTTCCCTGACCGAAATCCTCGCCCGCCGTCACTGGCAAAACCCGGCCTGCACCCACTACCGCCGGCTGGACGCTCACCCGCCGTTCGCCAGCTGGCGCACGGTGGAAGACGCGCGCGATGACGCCCCCAGCGCCAGCCGCCGGTCGCTGAACGGCGAGTGGCGCTTCAGCTATTTCCCGCGCCCAGAGGCGGCGCCGGAGAGCTGGCTGCAGCATGATCTGCCGGACGCCGCCCCGCTGGCGGTGCCGAGCAACTGGCAGCTCGCCGGCTACGACGCGCCGATTTACACCAACGTGCGCTATCCGTTCCCGGTCGATCCGCCGCGCGTGCCGGAAGACAATCCGACCGGCTGCTATTCACGCACCTTCAACGTTGATCCGGCCTGGCTGGCCGCCGGCCAGACGCGCGTCATCTTCGACGGCGTCAACTCGGCGTTCTATTTATGGTGCAACGGCCACTGGGTCGGCTATTCGCAGGACAGCCGCCTGCCGGCGGAGTTCGATCTCGGCCCGTGGCTGCGGCCGGGTGAAAATCGGCTGGCGGNGCTGCGCTGGTGCGACGGCAGCTATCTCGAAGATCAGGACATGTGGCGCATGAGCGGCATCTTCCGCGACGTCAGCCTGCTGCACAAACCCGCCGCGCACCTGAGCGATGTGCGCATCACCACCCCGATGCATGACGGCTTTACCCGCGGCGAACTGGTGGTGACGGCGCGCGCCAGCCGGCCCGGCCCGCTGCTGGTGCAGGTTCAGCTGTGGCGCGATGGCGCGCGGGTGGCCGAACGCACCCAGCCGCTCGGCAGCGAGATCGTGGACGAACGCGGCGCCTATGACGATCTCGTCACGCTGCGCCTGCCGGTGGAACGCCCGGCGCTGTGGAGCGCCGAAACGCCCGCGCTGTATCGCGCCACCGTCGCCCTGCTCTCGCCCGAAGGGGTGATTATCGAGGTGGAAGCCTATGACGTCGGCTTTCGCCAGGTGGAAATCAGCGGCGGGCTGTTGAAGCTCAACGGGCAGCCGCTGCTGATCCGCGGCGTTAACCGCCACGAGCATCACCCGCGCCACGGCCAGGTGATGGACGAGGCGACGATGCGCCACGATATCCTGCTGATGAAGCAGCACAACTTCAACGCGGTGCGCTGCTCGCACTATCCCAACCACCCGCTGTGGTATCGGTTGTGCGACCGCTACGGGCTGTACGTGGTGGACGAAGCCAATATCGAGACCCACGGCATGCAGCCGATGAACCGCCTGGCTGACGATCCGCTGTGGCTGCCGGCGATGAGCGAGCGCGTCACCCGCATGGTGCAGCGCGATCGCAACCACCCTTGCATCATTATCTGGTCCCTGGGCAACGAGTCCGGCCACGGCGTGAACCACGACGCGCTGTACCGCTGGGTGAAAAGCCAGGATCCGACCCGCCCGGTGCAATATGAAGGCGGCGGCGCCGACACTGCCGCCACCGACATTATCTGCCCGATGTATGCGCGGGTGGATCAGGATCAGCCGTTCCCGGCGGTGCCCAAATGGGCGATCGGCAAGTGGATCGGCCTGCCGGAGGAACAGCGCCCGCTGATCCTGTGCGAATACGCCCATGCGATGGGCAACAGCTTCGGCGGCTTTGAGCGCTACTGGCGCGCGTTCCACGCACATCCGCGCCTGCAGGGCGGCTTTGTCTGGGACTGGGTCGATCAGGCGCTGATCCGGCGCGACGAACGCGGCGAAGAATTCTGGGCCTACGGCGGCGACTTCGGCGACACCCCCAACGATCGCCAGTTCTGCCTGAACGGGCTGGTGTTCGCGGATCGCACCCCGCACCCGGCGCTGTTCGAAGCGCAGCGGGCGCAGCAGCTGTTCCGCTTCGCCTTCGACGCCGCCTCGCTGACGCTGACCGTCACCAGCGACTACCTGTTCCGCCACACCGACAACGAGCAGCTCAACTGGCGGCTGGAGCTGGACGGCGTGGAGCGCGCCAGCGGCAGTCTCGATCTGGCGCTGCCGCCGCAGGGCAGCGCTAGCTTCACCCTGCTCGACCGGCTGCCGATGCTGCATCAGCCCGGCGAACTGTGGTTGAACGTGGAGGTGGTGCAACCGCAGGCCACCGACTGGTCTGAAGCGCACCACCGCTGCGCCTGGGATCAGTGGCGGGTGCCGCGCGCGCTGCATCCCGCGCCGCCGCCGGCGCAGGGCGTGCCGCCAACGCTGATTGAAAATGATGAAGGGCTGACGCTTACCCACGGCGACCAGCGCTGGCGCTTCGAGCGCAGCAGCGGCCATCTGACGCAGTGGTGGCAGAATGAGCAGCCGCAGCTGCTGACGCCGCTGCGCGACGGCTTTGCGCGCGCGCCGATCGATAACGACATCGGCGTCAGCGAGGCGAACCATATCGATCCCAACACCTGGGTCGAACGCTGGAAGCTGGCGGGCCTGTACCGGCTGGAAGAGCGCTGCACGCGGCTGCAGGCGGATGCGCTGCAAAACGGCGTGCGGGTGGTGAGCGAACACCAGTTCGGCGTGGAAGGGGAGATTTTGCTGATCAGCCGCAAACAGTGGCTGTTCGACGCGCTGGGCGCGGTGAGCGTGAACGTGGAGGTCGAGGTGGCCGACGCCCTGCCGCCGCCGGCGCGCATCGGCCTGCACTGCCAACTGGCGACGGTGCAGCCGCAGGCGGAATGGCTGGGCCTGGGCCCGCACGAGAACTACCCGGATCGCCGCCTGGCCGCGCAGCACGGGCGCTGGCGCCTGCCGCTGGCGGATCTGCATACGCCGTATATTTTCCCCGGCGAGAACGGCCTGCGCTGTGACACCCGCAGCCTGCGCTACGGCGGCTGGCGCATCGACGGCCGCTTCCACTTCTCGCTCAGCCGCTACGGCCTGCAACAGCTGATGGCCTGCAGCCACCAGCATCTGCTGCAGCCGGAAGCAGGCACCTGGCTGCACCTGGACGGCTTCCATATGGGAGTGGGCGGCGACGACTCCTGGAGCCCGAGCGTGCACCGGGATTACCTGCTCACCGCCGGCGTTTACCGCTATCAGCTGCGCCTGCAGCGAGCGCCAGAGGGCTAAATCTGCCAAAAAACTCAACGGGTTGCGCATTCTGTAAGCAAACAGTCACAGAATGTGTAATCCGCCTTTGACATGCCGACGGCGCCTCGCTATTATTCGCCCCGTTCACACGATTCCTCTG
>NZ_JVEL01000499.1:0-539 GCF_001076875.1 Serratia sp. 506_PEND | reverse complement strand
CAACCCGGGCGGATGCGGCGCGTCAGGCCGGGGACGGGTATTACTCCGGGCTGGGGGAGCCGCGCAACGAACCGCTTGCCCGTCAGTGGTGGACACGGGCGTCGTCGCTTGGTGATGCACAGGCCAGTATGAATCTCGCCGGACACTGCCAGGCAGAACATGGCTCGTCGCCTGTTGCGGAGTGCATCCGTCAGTTTGAGACCGCGGCCCGTCAGGGCAATGCGCAGGCACAGCTGATGCTGGCCCGCTGGTACCAGACTCAGCCAGCGGGTGAAAAAACGGCGCTCTCCTGGCTGCAAAAAGCGGCCGCACAGGGCGAGCCCGCGGCGCTGGCGTTGATGGCCCGTCGCCATGAAACCGGCAACGGTGTTGAGCCGTCACCGGCTATCGCCCGCCGTGAGTATCGTCAGTCTGCCGCACTCGGCAACCCGCAGGCACAGCGCTGGCTGGCGGAGCACAGTGAAGGTACGGAAAAGCTGATGTGGTATCAGAAAGCCGCGCAGGTCGGGGATGTGGCCGCGCAACGCTGGCTGTCACAG
>NZ_JVEL01000498.1:0-11997 GCF_001076875.1 Serratia sp. 506_PEND | reverse complement strand
ATACGTCAGCACTGGATGGTCAGCGCATTGAGCAGTTCGATCGCAAAGGCATGGTGAACAACAAGTTTAACCATTTCATCATGAGCAAACTGGAAGAAGCCGGCATCCCGACCCAGATGGAGCGTCTGCTGTCCGACAACGAAGTGCTGGTGAAGAAGCTGGACATGGTGCCGGTGGAGTGCGTGATCCGCAACCGCGCCGCCGGTTCGCTGGTGAAGCGTCTGGGCATCGAAGAAGGCCTGGTGCTGAACCCGCCGCTGTTCGATCTGTTCCTGAAAAACGATGCCATGCACGATCCGATGGTGAACGAATCCTACTGCGAAACCTTCGGCTGGGTGAGCAAGGAACATCTGGCGCGCATGCGCGAGCTGAGCTACCGCGCCAACGAGGTCTTGACCAAGCTGTTCGATGACGCCGGCCTGATCCTGGTCGACTTCAAACTGGAGTTCGGCCTGTTCAACGGTGAAGTGGTGCTGGGCGATGAGTTCTCGCCGGACGGCAGCCGCCTGTGGGACAAAAACACCCTGGACAAGATGGACAAAGACCGTTTCCGTCAAAGCCTGGGCGGCGTGATCGAAGCCTACGAAGAAGTGGCGCGCCGCATCGGCGTGAAACTCGACTAAGCGTCGGCACCGCCATTCGGGGCGATCCGGCCGGATCGTCCCGCTATTCTGCGTTTTTCCAGAAAATTTCTACATTTCCTCCGCGGCAGACCATTTATAATGATGGATGCGAGATGACTAAAACCTATCCCACTCAGGCTTGAAGCTGCCTTTGCGCTTACGATCGCGGCGCAACTTCAACGAGCAGGGGAAATATCTGGAGTGTATTTATGCGTTGGCAAGGGCGTCGGGAAAGTGACAATGTTGAGGATCGTCGCGGGCAGTCTTCAGGTTTGGGCGGCGGTGGCGGCGGTTTCCGCGTGCCGGTGGGCGGCAAGGGCGGCATCGTCATTCTGGTGGTGGTGCTGGTGGCCGGTTATTACGGCATCGATCTGTCGCCGCTGTTGAACGGCGGTAACGTCGCGCCGCAGGGTCAACAACAGAGCGCCAGCATCAGTCCGAAAGACGATGAGCTGGCCAAATTCACCTCGGTGGTGCTGGCTTCGACCGAGGACAACTGGAAAGAGATTTTCCAGCGCATGGGCAAAACCTATCAACCGCCGAAGCTGGTGATGTATCGCGGCGTGACGCGCACCAGCTGCGGCACCGGTCAGTCGGCGATGGGGCCGTTCTACTGCCCGGGCGACAGAACGGTGTATATCGATCTGTCTTTCTATCAGGACATGAAGACCAAGCTGGGCGCCGGCGGTGATTTCGCTCAGGCCTATGTGGTGGCGCACGAAGTCGGCCACCACGTGCAGAACCTGTTGGGCATTGAGCCGAAGGTGCGCCAGATGCAGCAAGGCGCCAGCCAGGCGGAAGTGAACCGCCTGTCGGTGAAAATGGAGCTGCAGGCGGACTGCTTCGCCGGCGTGTGGGGTAAATACGCCGAGAAGCAGCAGATGCTGGAAGAGGGCGACCTGCAGGCGGCGCTGAACGCCGCGCAGGCGATTGGCGACGATCGGTTGCAGCAGCAGAGCCAGGGCCGCGTTGTGCCGGACAGCTTCACTCACGGCACCTCGCAGCAGCGCTACACCTGGTTTAAACAAGGCTTCGACAGCGGCGATCCCAATACCTGCAACACCTTTGCATCCCGTTAACGCCTCAAGTGCCGGAGCCTGACTCCGGCATTTTTTTCGGATTGAGATACAGCCTTATGTTACAGGCAGCGCAACAACTCATGCGGCGGCAGGGCATCCGGCGCCTGCTGGTGCTCAGCGGTGAACCTGACTGGTGCCGCGAACAGGCGCAGCGGCTGGCGGCGACGCTGCCGGGCGACTGGCCGTGGGTGGGGGAAAACCCGCCGCCCGGCCTGACGGCTTTGCCGAGCCGCGCGGTGCGCCAATTGCTGGGGCAGGAGCGGCTGCACGCAGTGTTCGACGCCGGTCAGTCGCTGGACGTGGAGGCGTTGGCGGCGCTGTGCGGCGCATTGCGCGCCGGCAGTTGGTTGCTGCTGTTGACGCCGCCCTGGCGGCAATGGCCTCAGTTGCCGGATGGCGACAGCCTGCGCTGGAGCGATTGTCCGCAGCCGATCACCACGCCGCATTTCATTCATCATCTGCAGCAGCATCTGGCCGATGACAGCGAAGTGACGATCTGGCGGCAAGATGAGCCCCTGACGCTGGCCGCGCTGCCGGCGCGTGAGGGGTGGCAGCCGCCGGATGGCCGCCCGACCGAGGAACAACAGGCGATCTTGACGGCGCTGCTGCAGGCCGAGTCCGGCGTGTGGGTGCTGACCGCCGCCCGTGGCCGCGGCAAATCGACGCTGGCCGGCATGCTGGTGGCGCAGTCGCCGCTGACCTGCTGGATCACCGGGCCGAGCCGCGCCGCTACTGAGGTGGCCGGGGAATGGGCGCAGGGGCGCGCGCAGTTTTGGGCGCCCGATGCCTTGTTGGCGCAGTGCCGGGAAGGCGACGTCAGTGAGGTGGGCTGGCTGCTGGTGGATGAGGCGGCGGCGATCCCCGCGCCGCTGTTGCAGCAGTTGATCGGTTATTTTCCTCGCGTGCTGTTGACCACCACGGTGCAGGGCTATGAAGGCACCGGCCGCGGTTTTCTGCTGAAATTTTGCGCCGGGCTGCCGTCCTATCAGGCGTTGAGCCTGCAACAGCCGATGCGCTGGGCGCAGGGGGATGCGCTGGAACGGATAACGGACAATGCGCTGTTGTTCAACGAGCTGCCCGCCTGGCCGGCGGACGGCCAGGCGATCGATTACAGCCATGCGGAGCAGCGTGAACTGTGCGCCGATCCGCAGCGGCTGGCGCGTTTCTATGCTCTGCTGAGCAGCGCGCATTACCGCACCTCGCCGCTGGATTTGCGCAGGTTGATGGATGCGCCAGGCATGCATTTCGGGCTGGCGCAGGCCGAACAGGAGGTGGTGGGCGCCGTGTGGCTGGTGGACGAAGGCGGCTTGAGCGCCGAGTTGGCGCACGACGTGTGGGCCGGCCGCCGCCGACCGCGCGGCAACCTGGTGGCGCAGTCGCTGGCGGCGCATGGTGGCCAGTGGTGGGCGCCGACGCTGCGGTCACGGCGCATTACCCGCATCGCGACGCTGCCGACGCTGCGGCGGCAGGGTATCGCGCGTCAGCTGGTCGAGCGGCAACGCTGCCAGGCTCAGGGTCTGGACTTCCTGTCGGTCAGCTTCGGCTATACCGAGCCGCTGTGGCGCTTTTGGCAATCCTGCGGTTTCGAGCTGGTGCGGATCGGCAGCAAGCCGGAGGCCAGCAGCGGCTGCTATACCGCGATGGCTATCTTGCCCCTGAGCGAGCAAGGGGAGGCGCTGCGGCATGCGGCGCACAAGCACCTGGCGCGTGACTGGCCCTGGCTGCGGCAGCGTATCGAGCTTACGCTGGCGATCCCGGGCGACGACGGCGATACGTCGCTCGGCGAAGAGGACTGGCGCGAGCTGGCCGGGTTCGCTTTCGCCCATCGGCCGCTGGAGGCCAGCCTGGGGGCATTGCAGCGTTTGCTGTTGGCCAGCAGTCTGCCGCTGTCCGCGCTGCGCGGCCATCTGCAGCGGCGGCAATCCCCGGCGGCCTGCGTGGAGCAGTCGGGCGTAAGCGGCCAGAAAGCCTTGCTGCGCTACTGGCGGCACGAAACGGCGCAGGCGCTGGAACAGCTGAATGCGCAGCACTGTCGCTACTGGCGCGACTGGGCGCAGTCATTGCAATAAATTGAATAACTCGCTCAATAAAACCCGATTTTCCCGATTTCTCAATGGCGTATAGTCACTGTCAGCGGTGCGGCGGCGACTGTCGCCGCACCAGGTCTGGTTACAACTAAGGAGTCATCGATGAAACATGAGCATTTCGTTGTCCAAAGCCCGGCGACCCCGGCGGCGCAGCTGATCTTGCTGTTTCACGGTGTCGGCGACAACCCGGTGGCGATGGGGGAGATCGGCAGTTACTTCGCCAAAGAGTTTCCTCAGGCCCAGGTGGTGAGCATCGGTGGCCCCGAAGCGTTTGGCAACGGCGCCGGGCGCCAGTGGTTTTCAGTGCAGGACGTGACCGAAGAGAACCGCGCGGCCCGCATCGCAGACGTGATGCCGCAGTTTGTGGCGGTGGTGCGCCATTGGCAGCAGTTGAGCGGCGTAGGCTATGCCGGCACGGCGCTGGTGGGGTTCTCGCAGGGGGCGATCATGGCGCTGGAAGCGTTAAAAGCGGAAACCCGGCTGGCCGGGCGCGTGGTCGCGTTCAGCGGGCGTTTCGCCCAGTTGCCTGAGCAGGCTTTCGGCGACAGCGTGGTGCATTTGATCCACGGTGAAGAGGATGCGGTGATCGCGGTGCAACACGCTCACGCGGCGGCGGAGGCGTTGCGGGCCAACGGCGCCGATTTCACGCTGGACGTGGAGGAAAACGTCGGGCACGCAATCAACCAGGGCATGATGAACGCCGCGTTGGAAAGGCTGCATTATTATGTGCCGCAGCGCTATTGGGACGAAGCCTTGTCCGGCAAGCGCGGCGAGCTGATCGCCTTTCGCTAAAAATTCAGGGCGCCGATGAGCGCCCTGATGTCATTTCTTTTTCGGCCAGTCGTCTTCGTCATCCCACTGGGCATTGTTGTCGCGGTGCGGCGGTATCTCCGGCTTGTTGGCCAGATAGCTTTTCACGTCGACGCGGCGCAGTTCCTTGATGCCGCTGACGACCATCCCCACCAGAACCAGCAGGATAATCCACCAGTAATCAGCTAACCATTGCATAGCTACTCCTTTCCTTCACTGCGTATAAAACGCGAAAAAATCGAGGGCAGATGGCGTTCGAGCCATTCGGCACCGGCGACCTCCTTGTCTTGCCAGGCCGCCAGCAACAGCGCCGGGGTCAGCAAATGTTCGGCCTCTTGCGCCAGCGGCCGGTAGCTCAGATGCCACGGCTCCACCGCCACGCCGCCGCTGTCTTCGGTAAAGGGGCGATAGAAACCGAACTCGGCCATATGCGCCGTCAGCCACTGGTTGAGTGGCGCAAAGTACCCGCCTTCTTCATATTCCCACGGCTCCAGCTGCAGCTTTTGCCCTTCCGGCAACAGCGACGGATCGTACACGTCCAAATCGCTGCCCCAGTGATGGCGGCTGGCGCCAGGCAAGGCTGACCAGCGCAGGATCGCCTCACAGCGCTCGGCGGCGGACAGCGGCGCGACGTCGATCGGTTGGCTGTCCTTATCTAATACTGGCCGCTGGCCGCAGAATTTGCCATTCCAAATCGCCAACTGACGGTCGAAATCGCGGAAGGTACTGGCGGGCTGGAGATCGAATCCCGCCTCACGCGCCGCCTGCTGCATCGCCAGGAAGGCGTTGACCGCCTGCGGCTGCAGGCGGTGGTTGCCGCTCAGCGGCGCCAGGTGTTCGGTTGAGCGGCCGGTGAGCATCTCTGCGTTGATCATGCGACCAATTGCTCCATGATGCGTTGATACATGCGGCTCAGCAACTGCAGATCCGCGGCGTTGACACATTCGTTGACCTTGTGGATGGTGGCGTTGACCGGCCCCAGTTCCACCACCTGCGCGCCCATCTGCGCGATGAAGCGGCCGTCGGAGGTGCCGCCGGTGGTCAGCAGCTGCGGCGTCAATTCAGAATAGTGCTCGACGGCGTTGACCACCGCATCCACCAGCGCGCCGCGCGAGGTGAGGAACGGTTGACCGGACAGCCGCCATTCGATGCTGTAATTCAACTGATGGCGTTCCAGCAGCTCTTCCACGCGCTGCTTGATCATCGCGTCGGTCAGTTCGGTGCTGAACCGGAAGTTGAACTGCACGTAGAGATCGCCCGGGATCACGTTGTTGCTGCCGGTGCCGGCCTGCACGTTGGCGATCTGCATGCTGGTCGGCGGGAAGAACTCGTTGCCGCGATCCCATTCGATCGCCACCAGTTCATTCAGCGCCGGCATGGCGCGGTGCACTGGGTTGTCCGCCAAATGCGGATAGGCGACGTGCCCCTGTACGCCGTGGATATGCAGGTTGGCGGTGATGGAGCCGCGACGGCCGTTTTTCACCACGTCGCCGACGCGTTCGGTGCTGGACGGCTCGCCGACCAGGCAGTAATCCAGCCGCTCGTTGCGCGCCATCAGTGCTTCGACCACTTTAACCGTGCCGTGAGTGGCGCTGGCTTCTTCATCTGAAGTGATCAGAAATGCCAGGCGGCCCCGGTGATTCGGGTTGGCGGCGACAAAGCGTTCCGCGGCCACCACCATCGCGGCCAATGAGCCTTTCATGTCCGCCGCGCCACGGCCATACAGCATGCCGTCGCGGATCGCCGGTTCAAACGGCGGGTTTTCCCAGCGTGTTTCATCGCCGGTCGGCACCACGTCGGTGTGCCCGGCGAACGCCAGGGTTTGCCCTTCGCCGCGCCAGGCCCAGAAGTTTTGGGTGTCTTCGAAGTCCATTGCTTCGACGGTGAAGCCGATCGCCTGCAAACGGTCGATCATCAGCTGCTGGCAGCCTTCGTCATTCGGGCTGAGGGAAGGGCGCTTGATCAACTGCTGGGCCAGTTCGATAACCGGGCAAGTCATACGGCAACCTCGGCGATAAATTGTTGGTAAGCGTCGGCGTTAAAACCGAGCAGGGCGTGGCCGTTGCCGTCGTCCAGCAGCGGACGTTTAATGATCGCCGGCTGCGCCAGCATCAGCGCGATGGCGGCGTCGGCGTTATCACAGGCGTTGCGCTGCGCTTCATCCAGCTTGCGCCAGGTGGTGCCGCGGGTATTGAGCAGCGGCTCCCAACCCAGTTGCGCGACGAAACCGCGCAGTTGCTGTTCGGTCAGGCCGTCGGCGCGGTAGTCGTGAAAATGATAGGCCACGTCCCGATCTTCCAGCCAGCGGCGGGCTTTTTTGATGGTGTCGCAGTTTTTGATGCCGTACATCGTCAGCGTTGTTTGTTGCGGTTTGTTTGCCATGGCGTAAAGCTACCTGTCTCGTCGAGTCGATACTGAGCGGCGGGCGCGGTCTTAGGCCTTCTCGCCGCCCGGCGATAGCAGAGATAATGCCAGTAAAGCGGCGGCGAGATCCAGACAACGATGCGCGCGAGACACGATTGGGCGCCAGGGTGAGAGGTTGGCAAACTGATGAAACGGCGACCTTCGCCGGCGGTGCGCTTAAAAGACGCCGGCGAACGCGTTCTGCCGCCAATGCGGAGCGGGGAGGGAGAACTACTCTTTATTGATTCTTATGTTTAAACGCTCGGTCAAGCAACGCACGCGGGTAATATGCAACAGCGGTTTTATCCTGCTGGCGCCGAGTTTTTTCATGATTCGTGATTTGTAATGATTGGCGGTTTTATTTCTGATATTCATGGCATTGCTGATATCGGCCAGCGATTTTCCCGTCGACCACTCCGAGAGAAAATGCGATTCGCGCTGAGAGAGTTGCGGCGGCTCGGTATAGTGACTGTAACGCTTATATAAGTCGCCGATCAGGTGGCTGAAGCGGCTCAATGATATAAGGTTTGATAATATAATGGTCTTATTGTCGACAATCACCATCTCATGCAGGCAGTCGGTGATAATGATTATTTTGTAGGTATTGGGGTTGGCATATTCATCGCGGTAACGCGCTTCAAAGTTGGCGATAGTGACATCGATAAAGCAGACCCTTTTGCGGCTAAAGCCGGCCGGCGCGCGTTTTTCCGCCCAGGTTTGGTTAATGAGTTGTCGGATGCCGACGGTGGTATAGGCGCACTCGCTGAAAATATCAATTTCCATTTTATTATAATCCTTTACTTTTTATTTCCCGGTGAGGATGGCTATCTTAAAACATAAAAAAAGAAATAATCTAAATAATTTCATGTTGAACTTTTCTTGCGTCGCAAACGAATGAGCGTTATCTGGGCGCCAGCTTTGAAGGGAAGGTTATATACTAGCATGATTTATAAAGAGTAAATCTTTTTTTCAACCAAATTTTTAAGCAAGGTAAGGTTAATAGAATAGACATCTTCTATTAATACCGCGGTAATTAAAAGGAATTAACATAGATTAAGGCTATCAAAATATGGTAAACGATCGGTTTTGACGATCATTAAGTGGTGGCTGTTTTAGCTTAACGGATTAATAATTAAGATTTTTCTTGGTTTTGTCACGATGAGTGGCCTTATTTTGAACGTCAATAAAGTCGGCGCTGAAGTCATGAAAATATTAACGTTGAAATTGAGAGAAAGATAATTCTAAACAAAGAAAATGCGATGTTTTAAGCTGTAATCAGAGTGTGAACGTGGATGATTGATACGGAGAGCCGACGTGAAAAAATGTCATATCGAAATTTCCGAGCGGGTAACGCAGGAAATAACGTCCTGTATCGCGGAGGGATTGGATCGTTTTAATGATCAACATATCGGCTACGGCGATCGTCTGCCGCTGGCGGTGGTGGTAAGAGATCCCGACAGTGGGGAAGTTCTGGGAGGGATTACCGGACGCTCATCGTTAGGGCTGCTGTTTCTCGAGCTCTTTTATCTGCCGGAAGCGCTGCGCGGCGCGGGGTTGGGCAGCGAACTGTTGCGCCGTTTCGAGCAGGAAGGCCGCCGGCGCGGTTGCCTTTCCGCCGTGTTGTACACCATCAGCTTTCAGGCGCCGGATTTTTATCAACGGCATGGCTGGCAGCGTATGGGTGAAGTGCCTTGCTTGCCGCCGGGAACCCGCCGTATCTTTATGAGCAAAACCTTGTGATGCGCGTTTAACGCACGTAGCCTCCTTGTTGCAGGCGCTTCAGCGCAGCGCCGTCCGCATACACCATGCCGGTGGTCAAATCGTGAAAGCCGTACTTTTTATAGAAGGCCAGCTTTTCCGGCACCGAATAGATGAAAATCTTGCCGAGCGGCGCCAGATCTTGCATCACCCGATCCATCAACCTGCGCCCCAGTCCTTGTCCCTGAAAGCGCGGATCGATCGCCACGTCCGCCAGGTAGGCGACCGATGTCAGATCGCTGATGGCATGTGCAGTGGCGATCAATTCGTCGCCGATAAACCCCCAATAGCAAAACTGGCTGTGTTGGTAAACGCGCCGCACGGTGTGCGGATCGCGCTTGCCCAGCCCGGCGGCCTCCAGCAATTCACACAGCCGCTGCCAGTCGATGGCGCGGCGGCTCGGATCGGTGATAATTTCCATCGTTTTCCTCTAACCGATAAGACTGAGATCGGCGGCATAGTGCCGAATGGCGCGTTGATAACTGCGGATGTCGGGGTCTGACGAGGTGTCCGCCAGCAGCAGCAACAGATCGGTCACGGCCCGTTTATTTTCACCCAGGTTGTACAGCGCCATGGCGCGAAACAGCATCAGCTCGTTGGCCTGCGGGAACTCGGCCAGGCCGTCGTCGAAAGCCCGTAGCGACGCCGAATATTCTCCCAGGGCGCGGTAGGTGCTGCCGAGACCCAGCCAGGCCTCGCGGCGCTGGGCGGGCGGCAAATCGCGAGCCAACGCCGCGAGGTAGCAGGGAATGGCCTGTTGCTCCAGGCCCTGTACGTCATACAGGCAGGCCAGCTGAAAGTGCAACATCGCCGCTTCCGGCTCTGCCGTCAGTTGCCTGAGCGCCAGCGCGGTCGCCTCCTGATAGCGGCCCTGCGTTTTCAACTGCGAGAGAGACAAAGAGCTGGGCATGATCGACGCTCCATTGGCGTATTTTTATACCTTTTACACGCTACCGCGGAGAAATTGATATCACAAGGGAATAGCGGCACTAAACATTGATCAGATAAATACGAAAATGTGCGCTAAGCCCGGTTTCCGGGCCCGGCATCGTTCCCGTTTCCCTTCACATGGTCAAAAAACAGGCGTAGAATCCGCTTCGTCAAATAATTGAGGTTGTAAAGTATTATGGTTGATCGTGAATTAGGAAACTGGAAAGACTTCATTGATGAGATGTTGGGCAACTGACACAGCGTTGAAGCAGATGGCAAGGTTGAGTCATTGGAACGTCACTGAAACGCCTTGGGAACGAGATTTTCGTTCGAAATAAAGCAGCATCGGTAACCCGACGCTGCTTTTTTTATATTCCGCGGATCAGTCCCCGCTGGCCGGCGTACTGCCTGCCGGATGCGCTTTACCCGGGAAGCGGCGCCGTACCAGCACGAAGAACAGCGGCACGAAGAAAATCGCCAGCAGGGTGGCGGAGATCATGCCGCCCATCACCCCGGTGCCGACCGCATGCTGGCTGCCGGAACCGGCGCCGCTGCTGGTGGCCATCGGCAGCACGCCGAAGATGAACGCCAGCGAGGTCATCAGGATCGGCCGCAGGCGCATACGGGACGCGTCGAGCGTCGCCGACATCAGATCTTGGCCTTTATGGTTCAGCTCATTGGCGAACTCGACGATCAGAATGGCGTTTTTCGCCGACAGCCCAATGATGGTCAACAGGCCAACCTGGAAATAGACGTCGTTCTCCAGACCGCGCAGCCAGGTGGCGGCGACCGCGCCGATCACCCCCAGCGGCACCACCAGCATCACCGAGAACGGTATCGACCAGCTCTCGTACAGCGCCGCCAGGCACAGGAACACCACCAGCAGCGAAATGGCGTACAGCGCCGGCGCCTGCGAGCCGGACAGCCGTTCCTGATAGGACATCGCCGTCCATTCCAGCCCGAAACCGGTCGGCAGTTGGCTGACCAGTTTTTCCATTTCCGCCATGGCGGTGCCGGTGCTGACGCCGTTGGCCGCCTCGCCGACGATCTCCAGCGCCGAACTGCCGTTATAGCGCTCCAGCCGCGGCGAGCCGTACTCCCAGTGCGAGGTGGCGAAGGCCGAGAACGGCACCATGCCGCCCGCGCTGTTGCGCACATACCATTTATTGATGTCATCCGGCAGCATGCGGAACGGCGCCGCGGCCTGCACGTAGACTTTTTTCACCCGCCCGCGGTCGACGAAGTCGTTGACGTAGGTCGAGCCCCAGGCGGTGGAGAGGGTATTGTTGATGTCGTCGATCGATACGCCCAGTGCCTGAGCCTTGCGCTGATCGATATCGATTTGCAGCTGCGGGCTGTCGTCCAGGCCGTTGTGGCGCACGCGCGACAGCAGCGGATTTTGCCCGGCCAGCTGCAGCAATTGATCGCGCGCCGCCATCAGTTTGGCGTGGCCGAGCCCGGCGTGGTCTTCCAACTCCATGTCGAAGCCGGAGGAGTTGCCGAGACCGGTGATCGCCGGCGGGCTGCTGGCGATCACCCGGGCTTCGTTAATCTTGTTGAATGCCAGCGTGGCGCGATCGATGATGTCGAACGAGCTGTTGGCGCCCGAGGTGCGCAGGTCCCAGTCTTTCAGCCGCACGAACAGGCGCGCCACGTTTTGGCCGTTGCCGCCGGGCCCGGAGCCGATGATGGCGAACACCGACAATACGTCCTGTTTCTCTTCGGTGAGGAAGTACCGCTCGACCTTTTCCACCACTTTGGAGGTTTGCTGCAGGGTCGAGCCCGCCGGCAGTTGCACCTGCACGGTGAAGATGCCGCGGTCTTCCTGCGGCAGGAACGAGGTCGGCAGCTTGATGAACAGCAGCGCCATGCCGCCGAGCAACAGCAGATAAATCACCATGTAGCGGCCGCTGGCGTGCAGAATGCGCCCCACGCCGCGCTCATAGCGTTCGGCGTTGCGGTTGAACATGCGGTTGAACCAGCCGAAGAAGCCGCGCTTGCCGTGATGGTGCCCTTTGGCGATCGGTTTGAGCAGCGTGGCGCACAGGGCCGGGGTCAGGATCATCGCCACCAGCACCGACAGCACCATGGCGGAGACGATGGTGATGGAGAACTGGCGATAGATGGCGCCGGTGGTGCCGCCGAAGAACGCCATCGGCACGAACACCGCCGACAGCACCAGGGCGATGCCGACCAGCGCGCTCTGGATCTGCCCCATGGATTTGCGCGTGGCTTCACGCGGCGGCAGGCCTTCCTCGCTCATCACGCGCTCAACGTTCTCCACCACCACGATGGCGTCGTCCACCA
>NZ_JVEL01000497.1:13619-44502 GCF_001076875.1 Serratia sp. 506_PEND | reverse complement strand
AGGCTGTCGAACGCCTGGTTGGTGAAGGTGCACTCGGCCTGCATCTCTTTGCACAGCGCGTTGGCCAGATCGACATCAAAACCCTGAATTTTGTTGCCGGCGTCAATAAATTCAAATGGAGGATAGGAGGCTTCGGTAGCGAAACGGATGGTTTCGGCTGCGGAGGCGGAAACGCTGATGCCGGCCAGAACGGCGGCGATTATTAGTTTTTTCATCGCAAAATCCCCAAATTACAGCAAGTTAATTGTTAGTGTGATAAGTAGTTGGCAAACTCGGTGGTCTGTGGCTGCGCAAAGTGGCTGCTGTCGCCTTGCTCCACCACGTGGCCGTTTTCCATGTACACCACGCGGCTGGCGGTCTTGCGCGCCACTTCCACTTCGTGGGTGACGATCACCTGCGTGATGCCGGTGCCGGCCAGTTCGCGAATGATGCTGACGATCTGAGCGGTGATTTCCGGATCCAGCGCCGCGGTCGGTTCATCGAACAGCAGCACCTGAGGTTCCATCATCAGGGCGCGGGCGATCGCCACGCGCTGCTGCTGGCCGCCGGAAAGGTGCAGCGGGAAGCGATCGGCGAAGTCGGTCAGGCGCAGACGCTTGAGCAGCTTGTCGGCGCGCTCCATCGCCTGAGCCTTGGTCAGACCCAGCACGCGGCAAGGCGCCTCGATCAGGTTCTGAACCACAGTGAGGTGAGGCCACAGGTTGTATTGCTGGAAGACCATGCCGACGTTTTGACGCAGTTCGCGAATGGCTTTCTCGCCCGGCGCCTGTTTGAAGTCGAATTGGTTGCCGGCGATCTGTAGTTGGCCCGAACGCGGCATTTCCAGCAGGTTCAGCACCCGCAGCAATGAGCTTTTCCCGGCGCCGCTTGGGCCAAGCAGCACCAGGGTTTCCCCGGCTGGACAATCCAGCGTGATGTCAAACAGCGCCTGGTGAGCGCCGTAATAGCAATTGATACCGTTAAGTTGAATACTCATGCGCCAGAATTGAATAGACATTGATGCCGCAAATGTTAACTTCCACAGAATACTTATGCAATCTTTGTGCGTTAAAATTTATGAGTGTGCGGCGGGACAGTAAAAGATTAGCACAAGATACCGCGACTCAAGCCGAGGGAGGGGATTTGTGGCGCAGGCTGTGATATCGGTAGCGAAATTTTTTCTATTGGACGAAATTTGAGCGGCGGCGGACAGCGGGGATGACCGACGCGGCAAGCCCGCGTCGGCCGGGGAAGGCGGGTTACTGGTTTTCCAGCACCTGGCGCACGCTGCCGTTGGTGGCGTGCGCTGGAACATTCAGGTAGCGAATATCATCAACCACCCAGCAGGTGCCTTCGCGCACCATCAGCACTTCGTCTTGCCAGTTCACGGTGCTGTTGGCGTCTTTCTGGTAGCTCAGATCAACGCGCAGCGGGATGTTCTTCGCATCGGTGTTAGGAATGGTCGAGGCGCTGGCGACGGAGGCGTTGCTTGGCCCTTGCGCATTGCCGGAGAACAGATCGCCGGTTATCCGGTGCTTGCCCGGGTTTTGAGCGGCGCT
Source organism: Serratia sp. 506_PEND (assembly GCF_001076875.1). Classification (NCBI taxonomy): domain Bacteria; kingdom Pseudomonadati; phylum Pseudomonadota; class Gammaproteobacteria; order Enterobacterales; family Yersiniaceae; genus Serratia; species Serratia sp. 506_PEND. Next base: position 42,964 of record NZ_JVEL01000497.1, on the reverse strand, counting down.
GGCCAGATCCTGATACAGCACTTTGCTCAGATAGGGCTGCAGCTGCGCCAGGCGGTTGCTGTCCGGCAGGCCGGCGCCCTGCTGGATGCGCAGGTCATAGAACTTTTGCGCGACCGTATCCGGGCCGCCTTCCACACAGCTGCCGCTGCGGGTGCCGATATCCTTGTATGCCGGTTCCACCGTGGTACAGGCACTCAGCAACAGCGCTAAGGGTAAAACAGCCGCAATCGTTTTTGTTTTCATCTTATTACCTTATGTGAAAGTCTCTACCATGAAGACCAATAGCTTACAGTATAAATGCGTTTTTTGGCCTTGCATTCGTACTGCGTGCCATTGATTAAGCGAACATAACGCCAATCTTCTGGTCATAGATACGTTGAATTAATCAAACAAGGAATTCTGATGCAGCTTTCAACTACCCCGACCCTGGAAGGGTTCACCATTACCGAATATTGCGGCGTCGTCACCGGCGAAGCGATCCTCGGCGCCAACATTTTTCGTGATTTCTTCGCTGGCGTGCGTGATATCGTCGGCGGCCGCTCGGGCGCTTATGAGAAAGAGTTGCGCAAGGCGCGCTTGATTGCGTTCGAAGAGCTAGAAGATCAGGCAAAAGAGCTGGGCGCCAACGCGGTGGTCGGCATTGATATCGATTATGAAACCGTTGGCAAAGACGGCAGCATGCTGATGGTGACCGTCAGCGGCACCGCGGTGAAAGTCAGCCGCTAACGCCATTCTCCGCGCCCCGGCCGTTTCGCCGGGGCGACATCCTGTAGGTTCATCCCACCTTGTGCTGCTCGACGATCGGGCGGTGTTCCTGCGGTTTCACCGGCGCCGGCGCTTGGCGATGCGGCATCGGCTGAACGGACGGCTGGTGGATCTGCGGCGCCGGGGCAGGATGCGGCATGATGCGCGCTTGCGGCACCGGTGCCGGGCGCACTAACGCCGGATGCAGCGTTGCGGCCGGTTCGCGCGCCCTCGGCTGAACGACGTGCGGCACTATCTGAACCTGGGGGTGCACGGCGGATGGATGCACCGGCGCAGCATGCACGGCCATCGGCTCCTGCGCGTGGGGCGCCGCCGGCGCGGTATGCGTGAACGTCGGCATGCTCCTCGGCTGTTGCACATGGGGCGCGTTGACCGACTGTTGCACGTGCGGCGCGGCCGCTACCGGCTGGGTGTGCGCAAAGGTCGGCAGGGGCATCGGCGCATGGGCCGCAGGCGCGACACGCGGCTGCGCGTTAGGCGTCGGCGGGTTGAAATGCGGCGTCGGCGCGGCGGTCGTATTGTTGTAGTTATTCACTGTATGGATGCTGCGATTCACATTGTTCACGTTGTTATATTGGTTGATGTTGGTGACGCGATTCACCACGGTGGTGGAATGCGATACGTAGGGCGCATCGCGGTAGACCACTGGTTGGCGTCGATCGTCCCAGCGCATATCCCAGTTGTGCCAGCCGCTGTTGTGCTGATTGAACAATGAGGCGACCGCAATGCCGACACCGAAGCTGATCACGCCGGCCGCCAACATGTCGCCGCCGCTGTAGCCCGAAGGTTGATACCGATAGCTCGGATAAGCTGGGATCGGCGTGCCGTAGGCCACCCAGGGATCGTAATGCGGGACGTAAACTGTATCCGGCTGGCTGGGTTCGATGACGATGGTTTCGCCCGGCGCCGCCACCACGCGCTGGCGATAGGGCTGCCGCTCAACGTAACGGGTGGTGGGAGCCACGACGATGCGCTGCTGCGGGGTGTTTTTCAGCGTGCCTTGGCTGGCCGCCCGTTGACGCATCACCTGAATGGCGTTCATCACGTCGGTGGGATCGTTCAGGTAGGCGCTGCCCAGGGCGGTGGTCCAGGGGATGTTTTTCGCCATTTGATCGAGCACGTCGGGGAATTGCACCAGGCCGCGCACGCTGGGATCCCAAGGCTGAGCGTCGGCCGCTGAGCTGAGCGCCGCCGGTTGCAACCCGCGGTTTTGCGCCAGCCAGGCATCCGCGGCGCTGATTTGGTCAGGATAACCCGCGCCGGTCAACACCTGCGCCAGCAGCTTGTCGGGGAACAGCGCCACCGGGCTGACCAACTGGTACAGCTGGTCGGCGGTCAGCGGCGTATAGGCCGGCGCGCTCACATTGGCGGCGGATGCAGCCGAGGGCGGCGCGCTCCCGCCCATCGCGTCAGCGACTTTTTGCCGATCGCAGCCGCTGAGCGGCAGCATGGCGGCACAGAGCAACCAGGACAGATAGCGTGGCGTGAACATGTTCGACTCCGCTCTTTCGGCGCAGATGATACTTTGAGACTATCATGGGCGGGAAAGGCCGCCAGTCGGGAGCAACACTCGCTTGCACATCGGCGTTGTCTGTCATTATTTCTCGACGAACGTGATGATTGGATACAGGTCAATCGCGTCGCGTTACATCTCTCACGGACGCCAATCAGGAGGATAAGTGAAAATTTGGCCAGGGATCATCGCCGCCGCGCTGTTGGCGGGGTGCCAAAATCCGCAGCAGGACACGCTCGTCGATCGCGGCGCTTACCAGCTCGAGACGCTGCACCAGGCGCAGGGCGCCGATCGGCGCATTCGCTTTCTGGTGATGCACTATACGGCGGAAGACTTTCATTCATCGCTGAAAACGCTGACCGATGAACACGTCAGCGCGCACTACCTGTTGCCGGCGCATCCGCAGCGCGAACACGGCAAACCGACGGTGTACCGGCTGGTGCCGGAAGCGATGCGCGCCTGGCATGCCGGCGCCAGCGCCTGGCGCGGCCGCAGCAACCTCAACGACACCTCGATCGGTATCGAAATCGTCAACAAGGGGTTCACCCGCAGCATGCTGTTCACCCATTGGCAGCCTTATACGGCGGAGCAGATCGCCGTGCTGATCCCGCTGAGCCGCGACATCATCCAACGCTATGGCATCCAGCCGCAGGACGTGGTGGGGCACAGCGACATCGCGCCGCAGCGCAAACAGGATCCCGGCCCGCTGTTCCCCTGGCGGCAGCTGGCGCAGGCCGGCATCGGCGCCTGGCCGGACGAACGAGACGTGCAGCGTTTGCTGGCGGGGCGCGATCGCCATGCGCCGGTGCCGATGACGCCGCTGCTCGATAAGCTGGCGCGTTACGGCTACGCGGTTGATGCGTCATGGGATGCGCGGCAGCAGCGAAATGTGCTGGCGGCGTTTCAGATGCATTTCCGGCCCGACGATGTGCGCGGTGAGCCGGATGCAGAGAGTGAGGCGATTATCGATGCGCTGCTGGTGAAGTACGGCGCGTGGCGTTGATTACAGGCCGTGCAGTTTGCCGTGATCTTTCAGCCAGCGGGCGGTGCGCGCGATGCCTTCTTCCAGCGAGACGATCGGCTGATAGCCCAGCTCTTGCTGCGCGCGGGTGGTATCGAGCGTGAGGTCGAAGTTGAGTTTGGCGACGCCGTAGTGGGTCAACACCGGCTCCTTTTCGCTTTTGCTGCCCAGGCGCTCCATGCCGCGCGCCATCATGTCGAGCATCGGGTAGGGGACGGAGCGGATGCGACACTTCATGCCCAAATCGTCGATCAGCTGCTGCACCACGGTGCGAAGCGGACGCGGCTGCTGGTTGGTGATGTTGTAGGCGCGGCCGGACGGCGTGTCTTCTTTTAGCGTCGCCAGCCACATGGCGTGCACCGCGTTCTCCAGATAGGTCATGTCCACCATCGCCGCGCCGCCGCGCGGCAGCAGCAGGTTGCCATAGCGTTTGATCATTTGCAGCAGCCGCGGCAGCATCACCTTGTCGTGCGGCCCGAACAATCCCTGCGGGCGCAGAATGGTGAAATGGGTCTGCGGATTGGACAGCGCCAACTGCTGGATCACTTGCTCGCCGGCGGCCTTGCTGCGCGCGAACTCATTGGCGTAGCGCTGCGGGCGGAAGTCTTCGGTTACGTTGCGATGATGGTGGTAATCAAAATAGATCGCCGGGGAAGAGATGTGAATGAACTGCGCCACGCCATAGGCCGCCGCCCATTCGCCGAGGCGGCGGGTGGCGCGGACGTTGGCCAGTTCGAAGGCTTCTTCGGTGCCCCAGGGCGAGGTAAAGCTGGAACAGTGCCACAGCACGTCGACGTCCGCCAGCATCGCCTTGGCCTGCGAAGAGATCAGGTTGGTGAGATCGGCATGAATGAACTCCGCGCCCATTTTTTCCAGCAGGCCGCCCATCGCCTGGTTACGGCCAGTGGCGCGCACTTTGATGCCCTGGCGGCGCAGATATTCAACGGCGTTACGGCCTAACCCACTGGTGGCTCCGGTGACCAATACCTTCATAACGGACTCTATTCTCACCCAAAATCGGAATACCGGCGGGCGCTTGCGGCGCTCCCAGCAAATAAGATGCCATTCTTCCGTGATTTCGTGCGCTATGCAATCGGAAAGCCCCGAAGCACAGCGGCAAACTGTGCGGTTGATCGACAAATGAACGGCATTCAGCGCTGTTGGCGGTCCAGGTTCTCGGCCAGTGTCGCGATGCGCTTCGCCATGCCGCGAAAAATGAACAGGTGTGCGGGCATCATGGCGAACCAATACAGCAGCCCGCTGAAGCCGGCCGGATGCCACCAGGCGCGCACGTCCAGGGTGCGGCGATCGCCGCGATCGGTAATGGTGAAGCTCAGCCGCCCCAGCCCCGGCGCCTTCATGCCGAACAGCAGCGCCAGTTGCCGCAGCGGCTTCAGCGTGATGACTTTCCAGCCGTCGATCTCGTCACCCAGCGCCAGGGTCGCGCGCGCCGGGCGGCCATAGACCACGCCGTTGCCGATCATGTCGTCCATGCGGGCGCGGACCCGCCACAGGATATTGGCGTAGAAATAGCCTTCCTCGCCCCCCAACTGCTGCACCGTTTGCCACAGCGCCTGGCTGGAGGCGGCGGTGTCGAGCGAACACCCCGCCTGTTTCGGGTAATAGCCGTAGCCGGGGCGCCAGCGGGCCCGCGCCGCCGGATCGTAGCCCCAGTCGGCGGAATCGACCNCCTCCAGTTCGCGCTGCAGCGTGGCGGTGACCGCCTGATCGAAGGTGTGCAGACGTTGCGGGATCAGGGCCTGCAACGGTTTGCCGTCGGCGGGCAGATCGTGCTTCAGGCCCTGGATCAGCGCGCGCGCGATCGGCGTCGGCACCGAGGTGATCAGGCTGATGAACCACACTGAAATCAGTCGCGTCGGCAAGGGGATCGGGATCAGCCAGCGCCGCTTGCCGCTGATGGCGATAAAGCGTTTGAACATATCCTGATAGCTGAGGTATTCAGGCCCGGCGACGTCGAAGATGCGGTGTTCCTCCGCCGGGTGCGCCAGCAGATCGGCAAGGTAAACCAGCAGGTTCTCCAGCGCCACCGGCGACGACTTCGAGCGCACCCAGCGCGGCGGCGTCAGCACCGGCAGGTTATAGACCATGTCGCGCATCACTTCGAACGCCGCCGAACCGGGGCCGACGATGATGCCGGCGCGCAGCTCGGTCACCGGCACACCGCTCTGGCGCAGGATCTCGCCGGTCAGACGGCGGGCCGCCAGGTGCGGCGAACTGTCGTCGTTCGGCTGCAGCGCGCCGAGAAAGATCACCTGTTTGACGCCGGCATTGCGTAGCGCGTCGCGCAGGTTTTCCGCCGCCTGGCGTTCCTTCTCGATAAAGTCGTCGCCGTCGCCCATCGCGTGCACCAGATAGTAAAGCGTATCGATTTCCCACAGCGCCGCGCTCAGAGTTTCCGGGCGGTACAAATCGACATACAGGCAGTTGACCTGCGGCCAGTTCTGCTCCTGCAGCCACTCGATGCGCCGTGCGGCGGCGGTAATCTGGTGCCCCTGTTCGATCAGGTGCGGGATCAGGTTCTGGCCTATATAGCCGCTGGCTCCAAGAACCAGTACGCGTTGGGGTGTCATCGGGCCGCCTTGTGCGGTAGAGGATTGGCAGAACGACAGGATGCCAAATTCAGGGTTTAAATGCACATTTTGTATGGGTATAAGTCGGTTGCATCCATCCTGACGCAGGTTCACACTACGCGCCCCTTATCGCACGAAAAACCGGATGCCATGAAGCTCAATGTGATTTGTTACGCCCTGCTGGGTCTGGCGCTGATCGCCAGTTTGTTCTCGCCGCATCCGGTGTGGATGTGGTTGTTGCTGGCCAACCTGCTGACGTTTCTGATCTACGGCGGCGATAAGCTGGCGGCGCGCAAAGGGTGGCGACGGGTGCCGGAGGCGACGCTGTTGCTGTTCGGCGCGCTGGGCGGCTGGTTGGGCGCGCTGCTGGCGCAGCAGCTGTTTCGCCACAAAACCCAGAAGCAGCCGTTTAAAACCTGGTTCATCCTCAGCGTGGCGCTCAATCTGGCGGCGGTGCTGGGGCTGTGGTACTGGGTTTACGGCCGCTGGATCTTCTGATTGCGGGGCGCGGCCTGCGCCCCTGGCGATCAGGCGTGCTGCTGAAGAAACTCCCGCCACAGTTCGACCACCCGCTGCAGATCCTGACGGCTGACGTCGAGGTGGGTCAGAATGCGCGTCAGCGGGCCACTGCTGATCAGCACGCCGCGTTCGCGCATCCACGGACCGAATTTGGCCGCCAGCGCCGGCGGTTGGCGCAGGTACAGCACGTTGGTCTGCGCGCCGGGAGCGGCGATCTCCACGCCGATCTGCCGCAGCTGTTGCTCCAGCCAGACCGCGTTGTCATGGTCTTCGCGCAGCCGCGCAACGTTATGCTCCAGCGCGTAGAGACCGGCCGCCGCCAGGATGCCGGCCTGACGCAGCCCGCCGCCGGTCATCTTGCGCCAGCGCAGCGCGCGCTGAATGAAGGCTTCGCTGCCGCACAGCAGCGATCCGACCGGCGCGCCCAGTCCTTTTGACAGGCAAATGGTGAAGGTGTCGCAGTATTGCACGATCTCTTTCAGCGGCAGGTTCAGCGCCACGGCGGCGTTAAAGATGCGCGCGCCGTCGATATGCAGCGCCAGCTGCCGCTCGCGGGTAAATTGCCACGCCTGCTGCAGGTAGGCCTGCGGCAAGACTCTGCCGCTGATGGTGTTTTCCAGGCTCAGCAGCCGGGTGCGGGCGAAGTGGATATCGTCGGGTTTGATGGCGGCGGCGAGCTTGTCCAGCGGCAGCGTGCCGTCGGTGTCAGCCTCGATCGGCTGCGGCTGAATGCTGCCCAGCACCGCTGCGCCGCCGGCTTCGTATTTGTAGTTGTGCGCCTGCTGGCCGACCAGGTATTCATCGCCGCGCTGGCAGTGGCTCAGCAGCGCCACCAGGTTGGCCTGGGTGCCGCTGGGCAGAAACAATGCCGCTTCTTTGCCTGACAGGCGCACCGCCTCGGCCTCCAGCGCGTTGACCGTCGGGTCATCGCCGTAGACGTCGTCGCCGACCTCTGCCTGAGCCATCGCCTGGCGCATGGCGGCGCTGGGGCGGGTAACGGTGTCGCTGCGTAGATCGATAAGCATAGGGTTCCTGGAATATAAGGGAGAGGAAAAGGGTACATGGCATCATATACCCTTTATTTCACCGGGGCAGCTTGCTTAGCGCAGCCAGTTGGTTTTCGCCAGCTCGACCACTTCGTCGCCGCGGCCGTTGATGATGGCGCGCAGCATGTACAGGCTGAAGCCTTTCGCCTGTTCGAACTTGATCTGCGGCGGCATCGCCAGCTCTTGCTTGGCGGTGACCACATCCAGCAGCGCCGGGCCGGGGTGCGCCAACATCTCCTGCAGCGCGCCGTCCAGATCGGAGGCTTTTTCCACGCGGATGCCCTTGATGCCGGCGGCGTTGGCGATCGCCGCGAAGTCCGGATTATGCAGATCGGTGCCGTCGGTCAGGTAGCCGCCTGCCTTCATCTCCATCGCCACGAACCCCAGCACGCTGTTGTTGAACACCACGATTTTCACCGGCAATTTGAGCTGCGCCAGCGACAGGAAGTCCCCCATCAGCATGGTGAAGCCGCCGTCGCCGCACATGGCGATCACCTGTTTATCCGGCGCGGTGGCCTGAGCGCCGATCGCCTGCGGCATGGCGTTGGCCATCGAACCGTGGTTGAACGAACCGAGCAGGCGGCGCTTGCCGTTCATTTTCACGTAGCGGGCGGCCCACACCGTCGGCGTGCCGACGTCGCAGGTGAAGATGGCGTCGTCGCTGGCATAGTGGCTGAGCTGCTGCGCCAGATACTGCGGGTGGATCGGCTGGTCGTCGTTGGCGGTCGCCAGCCCGTCGAGATCCTTGCGCGCATTGCGATAATGCTCCAGCGCCTTGTCGAGGAACGCCCGGTCGCGCTTGGGCTCCAGCTGCGGCAGCAGGGCGGTGAGGGTGGTGTGGATATCGCCCACCAGCGCCATATTGACCGGGCAGTGCGCGCCGATGCTGCCGGGGTTGATGTCGATCTGAATGATGTTGGCGTTGGTGGGGTAGAACGCGCGATAGGGGAACTGGGTGCCGAGCAGCACCAGCGTGTCGGCGTTCATCATCGCGTGGTAGCCGGAAGAGAAACCGATCAGCCCGGTCATGCCGACGCTGTAGGGGTTATCCCACTCGATATGTTCTTTGCCGCGCAGCGCGTGCACCACCGGCGCTTGCAGCAGCTCGGCCAGCTTGACCACTTCATCGTGCGCGCCAGCGCAGCCGCTGCCGCACATCAGGGTGATGTTCTTCGCCTTGTTCAGCGTTTCCGCCAGCTTGTTCAACTCGCTCATCGGCGGCTGCACCAGCGGCAGCGCCGGGGTATGCCAGGTCAGCGTCGCGTCTTCCGGCGCCATGCGCAGCGCCACGTCGCCCGGCAAGACGACCACCGAGACGCCGCGATTGAGGATCGCCTTGCGCATGGCGATCTCCAGTACGCGCGGCAGCTGTTCCGGGTTGGAGACCAGTTCGCAATAGTGGCTGCATTCGCGGAACAGCTCCTGCGGATGGGTTTCTTGGAAGTAGCCGCTGCCGATTTCGCTGGAAGGGATGTGTGCGGCGATCGCCAGCACCGGCACATGGTTGCGGTGGCAGTCGAACAGGCCGTTGATCAGGTGCAGGTTGCCGGGGCCGCAGGAACCGGCGCACACCGCCAACTGGCCGGTGAGCTGGGCTTCGGCGCCGGCGGCGAAGGCGGCCACCTCTTCATGGCGGGTGCCCAGCCATTCGATGGTGCCCATGCGGTGCAGGCTGTCGCTGAGGCCGTTGAGCGAATCGCCGGTCACGCCCCAAATGCGTTTTACGCCGGCTTGATCCAGCGTTTTGGCGATCAGTGTGGCTACGGTTTGCTTCATGGTTCCCCCAAACATGGTTTGAAAAACGATGTGGACTCGATCCGGTGAGTGGCAGCAGAACAACTGCAAGCATAGCTTACCGGCTGTGGACGAGATGCGGTCAGGAAGGGTAAAGAGCGTAGGACGGGGAAAAGTGTAACCGGGCTGGCCACGGGGAACTTGCCGATAAATGCCCCATCGCGGCGATGGGGCTAGGGATCACGCCAGCGTGACGTCGCCCTTTAGCTGGCAACTGCAGGCCAGCACGTAGCCCTGCGCGATTTCTTCCGCGCTCAACGTCATGGTGCTGGTGGTGGTGTAGTCGCCCTCGAGGAGGCGGGTTTTGCACGAGCCGCACACCCCGGCGCGGCAGGCGGCGTTGACCGGCAGGGCATTGGCCTCCATCGCCGCCAGCAGGGTGCTGCCGACCGGCACGCGGAATTCGCGCAGCGGGCGGGCGGCGCGCAGCGTCAGCCCTTCGGTGGCATCGGCCTGCGCCGTCGGCGTGTGGAACTGCTCCTTATGGAAACGCTCGGCCGGCACGCCGAGCCGGCGACACAGCTGCTCCACGTGGTCCATGTAGGGCGCGGGGCCGCAGGTCATCACCGTGCGTTCGGCGATATCCGGCGCGGCCTGCCGCAGCGTCTGTTCATCGATGCGGCCGCTGAGGTAGCCGAGTTGCAGATCCTGCTCGGCCATCAGCGTCAGGCGCAGCTGCGGATGGGCGGCGCACAGCGCGCGCCACTGATCGGCGAAAATCGTGTCGGCGGGTGTGCGCACGTTAACGATCGCGGCGATATCACAGGTTGGACGGTTGGCGGTCAGCCAGCGGCACATCGAGACGATCGGCGTCACGCCGCAGCCGGCCGCCAGCATCAGATAACGATCGGCCGGGTGGCGCTCACAGCTGAATTCGCCCTGCGCGTCGGACAGCCACAGCGTGTTGCCGGGCTTGACCTCTTGCGTCAGCCAGCGCGACCCGATGCCGTCCGGCAGGCAGCGCACGCTGATGCTGAGAAAGCGGCTCTGGCCGGGCGAGGAGGAGAGCGTATAGGCGCGCAACGTCTCCTCGCTGTTGCGGATGCTGACCAGCGCGAACTGGCCGGCCTGGTAAGGATAGAAAACGTCGCAGATCAGGTTCAGCGTCCAGACGTCGGCGGTTTCACGCTGGATGGAATGCACCTGCATGCGGTTCGGGCAAAGCGGAGTGGGTTGAGTCATCGGGGCACCTCAAAAAACACAGGGGCCGGCGCAGGCGGCCCCATAACGTAATGGCATCAGGCGAGCAGCGCTGCGATATCCTGCTCGACGGTGGTGATCGGACGCAGGCCGAATTTCTCGTTGAGGATCGCCATCAGGTTGTCGGTCAGGAAGCCCGGCGCGGTCGGGCCGGTGACGATGTTTTTCACCCCCAGCGACAGCAGCGTCAGCAGTATGACGATTGCCTTCTGTTCAAACCACGACAGCACCAGACTGAGCGGCAGCTCGTTGACGCTGCAGCCGAGCGTGTCCGCCAGCTTGACCGCCAGCATGATGGCGGAGTAGGCGTCGTTGCACTGGCCGACGTCCAGCAGGCGCGGCAACCCCTCCAGCGTGCCGAAGTCCAGCTTGTTGAAACGGTACTTGCCGCAGGCCAGCGTCATGATCAGGCAGTCTTGCGGTACGCTGCGGGCGAAGTCGGTGAAGTAGCTGCGCTCGTCGCGGCTGCCGTCGCAGCCGCCGACCAGGAAGACGTGGCGCAGTTTTTTCTGCGACACCAGATCGATCACCGTATCGGCGGCGTTCAGCAGCGTCTGGCGGCCGAAGCCGACGGTGATCAGGTGCTCGATCTCGGTATAAGGGAAACCGTTCATGCCCTGGGCCTGGCGGATCACGGCGCCGAAGTCGTCGCCTTCCAGATGGTTGACGCCCGGCCAGCCGACGATGCTGCGGGTCCAGATGCGATCGCCGTAGTTGCCGACGTTAGGATCGATAATGCAGTTGGAGGTCATCACGATCGGGCCGGGGAATTTGGCGAATTCCGTCTGCTGGTTCTGCCAGCCGCTGCCGTAGTTGCCCACCAGATGCTTGAATTTTTTCAGTTCCGGATAGCCGTGCGCCGGCAGCATTTCACCGTGGGTGTAGACGTTGACGTTTTGTCCTTCGGTTTGCTCGAGCAGCATGCGCAGATCTTTCAGATCGTGCCCGGAGATCAGGATGGCTTTCCCGGCCACCGGGCGCACGTTGACCGCGCTGGGCTGCGGATCGCCGTAGGCCTGGGTTTCACCGCGATCGAGGATCGCCATCACGTTGAAGTTCATCTTGCCGATGCCCATGGCGTTGTTCAGCAGGGTGTCGACGTCGCGCGGCCGGGTGCCGAGCCAGGCCATAAAGGCGTGGTAGTCGGCATAGAGTTGCTCGTCGAACTGGCCGAGCACGTGCGCGTGTTCCATATAGGCCGCCGCGCCTTTCAGGCCATACAGGCACAGCAGGCGCAAACCGTGTACGTCGTCGCCGACCTCGGCCTTGTCGCTGTTGAGGGCAAACTGCGCCGCCTGTTGCAGCAGCGCAGGCATATCGTCACCGGCCAGCTGCAGGGCCGCCATCGGGTGATCGACGCGTACGCCGGCATCCAGCAACCGGCAACGGGCGGCCAGCGAGTCGCGCAGCAGCAGAGTTTCCCGCGCGTAGCCGATGATGCGCTGGGAATCGAAGTTGACGTTGGTCAGGGTGGAGAAGAAGGCACGCGGGGCGAAGCTGTCGATCTCGTGGTCGACGATGCCCAGCGAACGCGCCTGCAGCGCCCAGGCGGAGAGGCCCTGCAGCGCCGCCACCAGCAGATCCTGCAGGTCGGAGGTTTCCGCCGTTTTGCCGCACATGCCCTGAGCATACGCGCAGCCGTTGCCTGCCGGGGTACGGATGGTTTGTTCACATTGCACACAGAACATAGTCGCTTCCTTTTATTTTAAAGTTGCATTTGTAATGCTTGTTTAAAAGCATAGATCGGCGATCGGGGTTGCAAAAGGCTTTTGTGCGACTACTGCGGGCAAGTTTGATTTAGCGCAATTTTGCCGTGCGGATGGGAATTATTACGCTTTGGGGGCCGGGCGGCCCCCAGGGGAAAGGATCAGGAGAACAGGGCGATCAGCACCGGCGCCAGCAGGCTCAGCAGGAAGCCGTGGACGATGGCGGGGGGCACCATGTCCAGCCCGCCGCTGCGCTGCAGCACCGGCAGGGTGAAGTCCATCGAGGTGGCGCCGCACAGGCCGAGGGCGGTGGAGCGGCTGCGGCGCACCAGCGTCGGGATCAGCATGATCGCCACCAGCTCGCGCGCCAGATCGTTGAAGAACGCGGCGCTGCCCATCACCGGGCCATAGGCGTCGGTGATCAGAATGCCGGACAGCGAGTACCAGCCGAAGCCGGAGGCCATCGCCAGCCCGGCCTTGACCGGCAACCCCAGCAGCTGCGCCGCCAGCGCGCCGCCGGCCAGCGACGCGACGGTCACCACCAACGCCACCAGCGTGCCGCGGCGGTTGAGCACGATCTGGCGCAGCGTCATGCCGCTGTTGCGCAGTTGAATGCCGACCAGCAACAGCAGGAAGATCAGCGCATATTCGCTGCCTTTATGGGCGAACTGCAGCCATTGCCACTGCGTCAGGCCGAGCAGGAAGCCGCCGAGCACCACGCCGCACAGCTTGAGCGACTCCAGCGCCATGTGCACGCGCGAAGGCAGCTTTTCCTGTTTATGGCTGCTGCGCCACGGCATGCGCCGCTCCAGCAGCGCCAGCAACAGCAGATTGGCGCAGAGAATGCAGAAGAAGAACACCGCGCTGTACTGGAAGATCAGCACCAGATTGCTGCTGAGATCTTCCATAAACGCCAGGCTGATGCCCATGAAAAACAGGATCACGTACACCATCCAACTGAGCAGCCGGTTGATCAGCACCAGCAGCGGGCGATGGCGTAAGGGAATGAGGTAACCGACAATCAGCGGTAACAGAATAATCAACAGTCCTGAGTACATGGTGCAGCTTGTGTCCTTGAGTTTTGAGGCGCGCCGAACGGCGGCGAGGAGCACACGCTAACCAAAAGCCCGGCCGGAGTAAAGCGGCAGATTTGACGCTGGCCGCTTGACCTGCAAGGGGTTTTTTGACCATGCTCTGTGAAGGTCGCCTCATTGAAGAGGCGACGGCGCGCACGGGAGGCGGCGGATGTTCTTGGAGCGTATCGAAATTGTAGGTTTTCGCGGCATTAATCGGCTGTCGCTGATGCTGGACGACAACACGCTGTTGCTCGGCGAAAACGCCTGGGGTAAATCCAGCCTGCTGGATGCGCTGACGCTGCTGCTGGCGCCGGAGCAGAAGCTGTATCGGTTTGAAGCGCACGATTTCCATTTCCCCCCCGGTGAAGAGTCAGCCAAAGAGCGCCACCTGCAGGTGGTGTTCACCTTCTGCGAAAAAGACATCGGCCATGCGCACCTGCCGCGCTATCGCCACCTGACGCCGCTGTGGGTCAAGGGCGAAGATGGCCTGAGCCGCATTCATTACCGCTGCGAGGGCGAGCTGGCCGACGACGGCACGGTGTGCACCTGGCGCGGTTTTCTCGACGCCGACGGCAACGCCTTTCAACTGCACCATATCGAACAACTGGCCCACGCCATTATCCGGATCCATCCGGTATTGCGCCTGCGCGACGCGCGCTTTATTCGTCGCCTGCGCCCCAGCAGCCTCGGCGATGAACGCAAACCCGATACCCAGGCGTTGGCGCAACAGTTGGATCAGCTGACGCGCGAGCTGGTGCGCAATCCGCAGAAGCTGACCAACGGTGAGCTGCGCCAGGGGCTGGCGGCGATGCAGCAGCTGCTGGAGCACTATTTCGCCGAGCAGAGTTCGCAGGTGACGCGGCCGCGCCGCCGCGGCGGTGAACCGGAGCAGGACGCCTGGCGCGCGCTGGACGGCATCAACCGCATGGTGGCCGAGCCGAACAGCCGCAGCATGCGCCTGATCCTGCTGGGCATGTTTTCCACCCTGCTGCAGGCCAAGGGCGACGTCAAGCTGGATCCCCATGCCCGGCCGCTGTTGCTGGTGGAGGACCCGGAAACTCGCCTGCACCCGATCATGCTGTCGGTGGCCTGGGGGCTGCTCAATCAGCTGCCGCTGCAGCGCATCACCACCACCAACTCCAGCGAACTGGTGTCGCTGGTGCCGGTGGAGCACGTCTGCCGGCTGGTGCGCGAGTCGGGGCGGGTTGCGACCTACCGTCTTGGGCCGCGCGGGCTGAGCGCCGAAGACGGGCGGCGCATCGCGTTTCACATTCGTTTCAACCGGCCGTCGTCGCTGTTCGCGCGCTGCTGGCTGCTGGTGGAAGGCGAGACCGAAGTGTGGCTGCTGAACGAGCTGGCGCGCCAGTGCGGCTATCATTTCGAGGCGGAAGGGGTGAGGGTCATCGAATTCGCCCAGTGCGGCCTGAAGCCGCTGCTGCGCTTCGCCCGCCGCATGGGCATCGAGTGGCATGCGCTGGTGGACGGCGACGAGGCAGGCAAAAAGTACGCCAACACCGTGCGCAGCCTGCTGGACAATCATGAAGACAACGAACGCGATCGGCTGACCGCGCTGCCGGCGCCGGACATGGAACACTTCATGTTCCGTGAAGGGTTCGCCCCGGTCTATCACCGAATGGCGTCGGTGCCGATCAACGCGCAGATGCCGGTGCGCAAGGTGATCCTGAAAGCGGTTCATCACTCGTCGAAACCGGATCTGGCGATTGAGGTCGCGATGCAGGCCGGCGAATGGGGCACGGACTCGGTGCCGCCGCTGCTGAAGAAAATGTTCTCACGGGTAATCTGGCTGGCGCGCGGCCGGGCGGACTGACAGCCCGCCGGGCGTCATCGGGCGCAGAAATGCGCCGCCAATTCCTGTTCCAGCGCGTCCAGCAGCTGATAGCGACGGCGATACTCGGCGCGCTTCTTGCTGGCAATCTCTTCGATAGGTTTACGGGCGATGCGCTCGGGCAGCAGGAAATAGCCGCTGTCGAGCGGTTTGGCGCCCATCGACAGCCAGAACTGATCGTAATCGGCGTGCAGTTGGCCCTTCTTCTTACTCTGGTAACGCCAGTTTTGATAGATATGGGTGGCATTGCCGACGGCTACGATCTGGCGGATGCCGAGATGCCGCGCCAGCGTGCAAATGCCTTCCAGCACCAACCGTTTAGGGAACAGGCCGTGACACTCCTTGGTGGTGTGCTGGATCTCGGCGTGCGGCACCTCATGGTTCGCGCCCTGCAGGCCGCCGATGAACAGCGTCGGTTGCTGCTGATAATGCATCAGCGCAAAGGTGATTTCCGCCAGCATCACGCCGTTGGCGTTGCGCAGCAGCAGCGTGGCTTCCCCTTCCTTATTCAGTTTGTCGATCGCCGCCAGTTCCAGCGCGATCGGCGCTTCGTTTTTGCCCATCGCGCGGGCCAGCACGAAAGGCTGTGGGCCGAGGTGGCCGAGACGCATCTTCAGTGGCATGCGCTGCACGATGAGATCGTAATGATCGCGCAGGGCGAACAGGCATTCGATCTTGCTCATGTTGGCCGCCAGGTAGGGGCGATGCAGCTTGCACGGCAGGTTCGGCTGCGCGCTCAGGATCTCCTCCCGCAGCGGGTTGCTGGCCAGGGTGCTGAGCAGGCCGCTGGTGGTGCGCCAGTTGAGCAGCGAACGGCCGAGAAACTTCAGGCGAAACGAGGTTTTTTTCCAGGCGTTGCTCGGTGCCTTTTCGCCATTGATCAGCGCCGTCATCAGTTGCCAGCCGTTAAGCGGCCGGGCGGAGGCGAGTGGGTAGCTGAGCTGTGACATGATGAAATCCTTGGCTGTGTTGAATGGCGTTATTTCATCAAGGTTTCACTAAACGGGAGTTCAATGCTGAACTGTAACCAGACGTGTCTCCACATTGTGTTGAGCTAAGGTTTAGTTATTCCCTACGTTGCATGCTAATTTAGCTCCGCCGCCGCAATGGGCGGTTGATATTCACAAGCACAGGCAGGTCCATTTTGACAGGGTTTAAAGGACATAAACGCCGCTGGATACTCGTTCTGGCGGTGATTGCGGCGATTGCCGCGGCGGCCGTTTGGCACTTCCGCCATCCGGCGCCGCCCGATTTCAAAACGGTGAAGGTCACCAAGCGCGATCTGCAGCAGAACGTGTTGGCGACCGGCCAGCTGGACGCGGTGCGCAAGGTTGACGTCGGCGCGCAGGTCAGCGGGCAGTTGGAAAAACTGTATGTCGAGATCGGCGACAAGGTGAAAAAAGGCCAGTTGCTGGGGGTTATCGATCCGCAACAGGCGCAGAACAGCATCCGCGAAGGCGAGGCGACGCTGCGCGAACTGCATGCGCAACTGCTGCAGGCGCAGGCCGAACAGCAACTGGCGGCGGTCACGCTGCAGCGCAACCAGGCGCTGGCCAGGCTGCAGGCGGTGTCGCGTCAGGATCTGGATCAGGCGGCGACGCAGTTGGCGGTGAAGAAGGCGCAAGTGGGCACCATCAATGCGCAGATCGCGCGGAATCAGGCCAGCCTGGACACCGCCAAGATCAACCTGGCCTACACCCGCATCGAAGCGCCGATGGATGGCGACGTGGTGCAGATCACCACGCTGCAGGGCCAGACGGTGATCGCGGCGCAGCAGGCGCCGAACATTCTGACGCTGGCGGATCTCGGCACCATGCTGGTGAAGGCGCAGGTGTCGGAGGCCGACGTCATTAACCTCAAGCCAGGTCAGAAGGCCTGGTTCACGGTGCTGGGCGATCCGACCCGGCGCTTCGACGGCGTGCTGAAAGACATTCAGCCGACGCCGGAAAAGGTCAACAACGCCATCTTCTATTATGCGCGTTTCGAAGTGCCCAACCCGGAAAGGTTGCTGCGCTTGCAAATGACGGCGCAGGTGCATATTCAGCTGGCCGGCGTCCAGCAGGCGCTGGTGATCCCGCTGGCGGCGCTGGGCGATCAGATCGCCGACAATCGCTACCACGTCTCGGTGTTGAAACAGGGCAAGGAAGAGAAGCGCGAGGTGGCCATCGGCCTGCGCAACAATATCGACGTGCAGATCCTCCGCGGGCTTGAGGCGGGCGATGAGGTGATCGTCAGCCGCGGCGGCGTGGAGGCCGGCTGATGGCGGCGCTGTTGCAGCTGAGCGGCATTCGCCGCAGCTACCGTTCCGGCGAGCAGACGGTCGAGGTGCTGAAGGGGATCAGTCTGAGCATCGACGCCGGTGAAATGGTGGCGATCATGGGGGCTTCCGGCTCCGGCAAATCGACGCTGATGAACATTCTCGGCTGTCTGGACAAGCCGAGCGCCGGCGTGTATCGGGTGGCCGGGCAAGATGTGGCGACGCTGAGCGACGATGCGCTGGCGCAGCTGCGGCGCGAGCATTTCGGCTTTATCTTTCAACGCTACCATCTGCTGCCGCACCTGAGCGCGGCGCACAACGTCGAGGTGCCGGCGGTGTACGCCGGGCTGGGCAAAGCGGCGCGGCGCGAACGGGCGGAGGCGCTGTTGCGGCGGTTGGGGCTGGGGGAGCGCGTCAACTATCGGCCGAGCCAGCTTTCCGGCGGCCAGCAGCAGCGCGTCAGTATCGCCCGCGCGTTGATGAACGGCGGGCAGGTGATCCTGGCGGATGAGCCGACCGGCGCGCTGGACAGCCACTCCGGCGAAGAGGTGATGGCGATCCTTAAACAGCTGTGCGCCCAGGGGCACACGGTGATCCTGGTGACTCACGATCCGGCGGTGGCGCGCCAGGCGGAGCGAATCATCGAGATCCGCGACGGCGAGATCATCGCCGACTCGCGCCCGGCGCCGCCGGAGGATACCCAGGCCAAGCCGCTGGCGCTGGCCGCAACGGCGCCTTCCTGGCGGCAGATGGGCGGCCGTTTCCGCGAGGCGCTGATCATGGCCTGGCGCGCGATGGCGGCCAACAAGATGCGCACCGCGCTGACCATGCTCGGCATCATTATCGGCATCGCCTCAGTGGTGTCGATCCTGGTGATCGGCGACGCCGCCAAGCAGATGGTGCTGGCGGACATCAAATCCATCGGCACCAATACCGTCGATATCTATCCCGGCAAGGATTTCGGCGACGACGATCCGACCTATCGGCAATCGTTGAAATACGGCGATCTCGACGCGCTGCGCGAACAGCCGTACATCAGCGCGCTGTCGCCGAGCATCAGCAGCAGCATGCGGCTGCGCTTGGGCAACGTCGATGCGGCGGCCAACGTCAACGGCGTCAGCGAGCAGTTCTTCCGCGTGTACGGCATGAGCTTTACCCAAGGCGTCGGCATCGATCCGATGCAGGTACAGTCGCAGGCGCAGACGGTGGTGATTGACGCCAATACCCAACGGCGGCTGTTCCCGCACCAGAAGAACGTGGTGGGGGAAGTTATCCTGGTGGGCAACATGCCGGCGACGGTGGTCGGCGTGGCCAAGGAGAAGCAGTCGATGTTCGGCAGCAGCAAGACGCTGAACGTGTGGGTGCCGTACAGCACCATGGCCAACCGGCTGATGGGCAACAGCTATTTCGACTCGATCACCGTGCGCATCCGCGACGGTTACGACAGCAAGGAAGCGGAGCAGCAACTGTCGCGCCTGTTGACGCTGCGCCACGGTAAAAAGGACTTCTTCACCTATAACATGGACAGCCTGGTGCAAACCGCGGAGAAAACCACCCGCACGCTGCAGCTGTTCCTGACGCTGGTGGCGGTGATCTCACTGGTGGTCGGCGGCATCGGCGTGATGAACATCATGCTGGTGTCGGTAACCGAGCGCACGCGCGAGATCGGCATCCGCATGGCGGTGGGCGCGCGTTCCGGCGACGTGCTGCAGCAGTTCCTGATCGAGGCGGTATTGGTCTGCCTGGTGGGGGGCGCGCTGGGGATTACGCTGTCGTTCGCCATCGGCCTGGCGGTGCAGTTGGTGTTGCCGGGTTGGCAGATCAGTTTCCCGCCGGCGGCGTTGCTGAGCGCGTTTCTCTGTTCTACCGGCATCGGCGTGGTGTTCGGCTATCTGCCGGCGCGCAATGCCGCGCGACTGAATCCGATCGATGCGCTGGCGCGCGAGTAAGTAAAGGGCATAAAAAATGCCAGTCACACGGCGGCTGGCATTTTTATCGCAGTCAGGGGCAAGGCAGCGCGACGCTGCCGGAAGCGTTCAGGACAGCGCCTCGCTTTCCACCGGCACAATAAGACTGGCATGGTTCCCTTTCGGCCCTTGATGCACGTCGAAACTGACCTGCTGGCCCGCCTTCAACGTTCTGTAACCATCCATCTTGATGGTGGAATAATGCGCGAAAATATCTTCGCCGCCGCCGGCTGGGCAGATGAAGCCAAAGCCTTTGGCGTTGTTAAACCATTTAACAGTACCCGTCTCCATGCTTTTACATCCCTCGCAACGCTATTTTAAGTGAGATGAATAACTGAATTCGCACCCGCCGTGGGCGGGTAGCAGGGTGGACAAGGGGTGGTTAAAAGACCACCAGCCACGAATTTACACTCTAGAGCAAATGATCGGGGCGTCAAGGGATCGGCTTTTGTCGGCGGGGAGCAGTTCACCAAAGTTTGAAGCAGGTAACGCTATTGCCACGATTCAGTCACAATTGGCCCGTTTTTTTGCGCACGTTACAGTGCGGCGGGACGATGCCGAAGATGATAAAATAGTAACTATCCCCACTTTGAATAACCGAAACCTGCCCCCATATCAGAGGGCAGAGCAGAGAAGATGAGCAGCGATGGGCAATAACAACGACTGGCTAAACTTTGAACACTTGGCCGAAGAAAAACAAATCGATGCGGTAAAACCGCCGTCTATGTATAAAGTTATACTTAACAACGACGATTACACACCGATGGAATTTGTGATTGACGTTCTGCAAAAGTTCTTTTCTTATGATATTGAACGCGCAACGCAACTGATGCTCACGGTCCACTATCAAGGCAAGGCGATCTGTGGTGTTTTTACCGCCGAGGTGGCGGAAACCAAAGTCGTCCATGTGAACCGGTACGCAAGGGAGAACGAGCATCCGTTGCTTTGTACGCTGGAAAAAGCCTGAATAAGGCAATCTATTGGGGAGGTGCTTATGCTCAATCAAGAACTGGAACTCAGTCTCAACATGGCTTTCGCCAGGGCGCGTGAGCACAGACACGAGTTTATGACCGTGGAGCACCTGTTGCTGGCGTTGCTGAGCAACCCTGCCGCGCGAGAAGCGCTCGAGGCATGTACGGTGGATCTGGCCGCGTTGCGCCAGGAGCTGGAAGCCTTCATCGAACAAACCACACCGACGCTGCCCGCCGGCGAAGAGGAGCGCGACACTCAGCCGACGCTCAGCTTCCAGCGCGTGTTGCAGCGCGCGGTCTTCCATGTGCAATCTTCCGGCCGCAGCGAAGTGTCCGGCGCCAACGTGTTGGTGGCCATCTTCAGCGAGCAGGAGTCGCAGGCGGCTTATCTGCTGCGCAAGCACGACGTCAGCCGTCTCGACGTGGTGAACTTCATTTCACATGGCACGCGTAAAGACGAGCCGGGCCAAGCGCCGAATGCGGAAAACCCGGTGAACGAAGAGCAGTCCGGAGGGGAAGACCGTATGGAAAACTTCACCACCAACCTCAATCAGTTGGCCCGTGTGGGCGGCATCGATCCGTTGATCGGCCGCGATCGTGAGCTGGAGCGCGCGATTCAGGTGCTGTGCCGCCGTCGTAAAAACAACCCGCTGCTGGTCGGCGAATCCGGCGTGGGCAAGACCGCCATCGCCGAAGGTCTGGCCTGGCGTATCGTGCAGGGCGACGTGCCGGAAGTGATGGCGGACTGCACGCTGTATTCGCTGGATATCGGTTCACTGCTGGCCGGCACCAAATACCGCGGCGACTTCGAGAAACGCTTCAAGGCGCTGCTCAAGCAGCTGGAGCAGGATCAGAACAGCATCCTGTTCATCGATGAAATTCATACCATCATCGGCGCCGGTGCGGCTTCCGGTGGGCAAGTGGATGCCGCCAACCTGATCAAACCGCTGCTGTCGAGCGGCAAGATCCGGGTGATCGGCTCGACCACCTACCAGGAGTTCAGCAACATCTTCGAAAAGGATCGCGCTTTGGCGCGCCGCTTCCAGAAGATCGATATCACCGAACCGACGGCGGAAGAGACCGTTCAGATCATCAACGGCCTGAAGGCCAAGTATGAGGCGCACCACGACGTGCGTTATACCGCCAAGGCAATCCGCGCCGCGGTGGAGCTGTCGGTGAAATACATCAACGATCGTCATCTGCCGGACAAGGCGATCGATGTGATCGACGAGGCGGGCGCCCGCAGCCGGTTGATGCCGGCCAGCAAGCGCAAGAAAACCGTCAACGTGGCCGATATCGAATCCGTGGTGGCGCGCATCGCGCGCATCCCGGAGAAAACCGTGTCGGCCAGCGATCGCGACGTGCTGAGAAACCTGGGCGATCGCTTGAAGATGCTGGTATTCGGCCAGGATCAGGCGATCGAAGCGCTGACCGAAGCGATCAAGATGAGCCGCGCCGGTCTGGGCCACGAGCGCAAGCCGGTCGGTTCCTTCCTGTTCGCCGGGCCGACCGGGGTCGGGAAAACCGAGGTCACCGTTCAGTTGGCCAAGGCGATGGATATCGAGCTGCTGCGTTTCGACATGTCCGAGTACATGGAGCGGCATACCGTCAGCCGCCTGATCGGCGCGCC
The DNA here is from genome assembly GCF_001076875.1 of Serratia sp. 506_PEND. Taxonomy (NCBI): domain Bacteria; kingdom Pseudomonadati; phylum Pseudomonadota; class Gammaproteobacteria; order Enterobacterales; family Yersiniaceae; genus Serratia; species Serratia sp. 506_PEND. Next base: position 21,062 of record NZ_JVEL01000497.1, on the reverse strand, counting down.
TCCGGGCTACGTCGGTTACGATCAGGGCGGGCTGCTGACCGATGCGGTGATCAAGCATCCGCATGCGGTGGTGCTGCTCGATGAGATCGAGAAGGCGCATCCGGACGTGTTCAACCTGCTGCTGCAGGTGATGGACAACGGCACGCTGACCGACAACAACGGCCGCAAGGCGGATTTCCGCAATGTGATCCTGGTGATGACCACCAACGCCGGGGTGCGGGAAACCGAACGCAAGTCGATTGGTCTGGTGCAACAGGACAACAGCACCGACGCGATGGAAGAGATCAAGAAGGTGTTTACGCCGGAGTTCCGCAACCGTCTGGACAACATCATCTGGTTCAACCATCTGTCTACCGAGGTGATCCAGCAGGTGGTCGACAAGTTTATCGTCGAACTGCAGGCGCAACTGGATGCGAAGGGGGTCTCGCTGGAAGTGAGCGACGAAGCGCGCGATTGGCTGTCGGTGAAGGGTTACGACCGTGCGATGGGCGCTCGTCCGATGGCGCGAGTCATGCAGGAAAACCTGAAGAAACCGTTGGCCAACGAGTTGCTGTTCGGTTCGCTGGTGGACGGCGGTTCCGTGAAGGTCGAGCTGGACAAGGACAAGAAACAGCTGACTTACCACTTCCTCAGCGCCGCCAAGCGCAAAGCGGACGAGGGCGCGGTGCACTAAGGCCGCCTTCAGGCAAAGAAAAAGCGATGCTTCGGCATCGCTTTTTTTATGGGTGAGATTCACCGTACAACAGAAACGAGTGAGCCCTCTCAGTTTACCTGCGCACCTGCAACCCGTTATGTAACGTCGCTGCGGGGGTAAACGGAAAGGGCTCCCGAGGGATTACATCCTCGATGCCGCCAGCGTGTGGCGCGCGGTGAGCCGATTAACGGCTACGGAAGACAATGCGGCCTTTGCTCAGGTCGTACGGGGTCAGCTCTACAGTGACTTTGTCGCCCGTCAGGATGCGGATATAGTTTTTACGCATTTTACCGGAGATGTGTGCGGTTACCACGTGCCCGTTTTCCAATTCAACGCGGAACATGGTGTTCGGCAGCGTATCAAGAACGGTGCCCTGCATTTCAATATTGTCTTCTTTGGCCATCGAATCCTCTAGGTCTAACTACCTTAGTTTTTAACCGGCAAGATAATGCCGAAAAACCCCCATTATGTAAAGATGTGTCGGTGAACATTGCACCGTTTCCACCAATTAGTTTGCTGGGGAGGGCGGTTCAACCGGCTGTGGGGATATGACTTGCGGCGCCCAGCACGCCGGTGCCAAAGGCCGCCGTTGAAGGGTGCTGAGCTGCTGCAAAAATTGACGGCGCGGAATTTCACGCGCGCCAAGGCGGGCAGTGTGAGCGTTCAGCACCTGGCAGTCAATCAATTCCCCGCCATAAGCGGCAAAATGGCGGCAAAAGGCCATCAATGCGCATTTTGAGGCGTTGGTAACGCGGCTGAACATCGATTCGCCGCAGAACAACGCGCCCTGCGCCACACCGTACATGCCGCCGACCAGTTGATCATCCAGCCATACCTCCACCGAGTGCGCGTAGCCGAGGCGATGAAGATGTTGATAGGCACGCTGTACCTCCGGGCCGATCCAGGTGCCTTCATTCGGCCGGTGGGCGCAGGCGGCGATCACCGCGGCGAAGTCGTGATTAAGCGTGATGCGAAACGGATCGTGGCGAAGAAAGCGTTTCAGGCTGCGGTTGAGATGAAACTCGGCCGGGAACAGCACCGCACGCGGATCGGGTGACCACCACAGAATCGCTTCCCCCGGCGAGTACCAGGGGAAGATGCCGCGCTCGTAGGCTGCCAGCAGCCGCGGCGCCGTCAGGTCGCCGCCGATAGCCAGCAGGCCGTTGGGATCGCGCAGGGCGCCCTCAGGCGAGGGAAACGCCAGCGACTGGGGGGAAAGCTTAACGATGCGCATACAGGGTTTCTGCGTCCTCTACGGGCCGATTACGGCGCCAGGTTGCTGATACGGTTGCGAAAGCGGGCATAGCGGCCCTGCTGGCGCATTAGGGCGGCGTGATCGCCCTGTTCGACTATTTGGCCGTCATCCATTACGCAAATGCGATCGAGATGCTCCAGGCCGTACAGGCGGTGCGTCACCAGGATCAGCGTCTTGCCCTGACAATGCCGGCGCAGCAGCGCCAGGATCTGCTGCTCGGTCTCGGCGTCCAGCCCTTCGGTCGGTTCGTCAAGCAACAGCAGCGGGGCAGGGTGCAGCAGCGCGCGGGCGATGCCCAGCCGGCGCTGTTCGCCGCCGGACAGCTGCCGGCCGCCTTCCCCCAGCCAGGCGTTCAGCCCGCCGTCGCTGTCCAGCAATTTGCCGAGCCCCACCTGCTGCAGCACNTCACTCAGGCGAGCGTCACCGGCATCCGGTGCGGCCAGCCGCAGGTTTTCCCGCAGCGTATCGCTGAAGATATGCACTCGCTGGCTGACGACCGTGGTCATTCGACGCAGGGTGGTTTCATCATAATCTTCCAGCGGTTCGCCGTTGAGCAGAATTTTTCCGCCGTCGGTGCGCCAGGCGCGGGTCAGCAGCTGCAGCAGGGTGGACTTGCCGCAGCCGGTGCGGCCGAGCAAGGCGATGTGTTCGCCGGCCGCGACTTCGAGCGTGACGTCGCGCAGTACCGGCTGCGCCTGATCGGGGTAGGTGAAACTCAACTGCCGCAGGCTAAGCTGAGCCCGGTCGGCGGCGGCCGGACCGGCGGCGGGGAAGGTGACTTCCGGCTGGCGATCGATGATCTGTTTGACCCGCGTGGCGGAGGCGATCACCTGGCCGAGGTGCTGGAAGGCGCCGGCCACCGGCATCAGCGCTTCGAACGACGCCAGCGCGGCGAAGACAAACAGCGCGATCAGCGCGCCGGGTTGGGTATCGCCGCCGATGCCGGCGGCGGTCAGCCACAGCAGCAGCGTCACCGTCAGCCCGCTGGCGAGGATCATCAGCGCCTGCGCCTTGCCGCTCAGCGAGGCTTGCTGCCACTGGCGGCGTTGCCACCGCTGTTCGGTGGCGTTCAGCGTCTGGCGAAAGTCGTTGACGGCGCCGAACACCACCAGCTCCGCCTGCCCCTGCAGCCAGGCGGTCAGGTCNGTGCGGTATTGGCCGCGCAGGGCGGTGAGTTGCCCGCCGATCGGTTTGCCGGCGCGGTAGAACACCGGCGGCACCAGCAGCAACAGCAGCAACAGAATGCCGCCCAGCGTCAGGGCGAGCGCAGGATCCAGCCAGCTCAGGCCGTAGGTGACCACCAGGATCACCACCGCCGCGCTGATCAGCGGCGAGATCACCCGCAGATAAAGGTGATCCAGCGTGTCCACGTCCGCCACCAGGCGATTGAGCAGGTCGGCCTGGCGGAAACGGGCGATGCCGCCCGGCGTCAGCGGCAGGATCTTGCTGAAGGTGAACACCCGCANGAAGGTGGCGTCGTGGCTGACCACGCGCTCGGCGTAGCGCCCGGCGGTGCGGAAGATCGCCGCGCCGCGCACGCCGGCGGCCGGCAGCATATAGTTGAAGGTCAGCAGGCCCGCCAATCCGGCCAGCGAAGAGGCGGCCAGGAACCAGCCGGAGAGCGCCAACAGGCCGATGCTGGCCAGCAGAGTGACGATCGCCAAAAGGATGCCCAGGCTAATCAGCAGGCTATGGCGGCGATACAACGCCAAAAACGGCAGCAAAACGCGCATGATTAAAGCTCCCCGCGGCGGTGGGCGATCAGAGTGGCGAACAGGCCCGGCTGGGCGCTGAGGGTGGCGTAATCGCCCTGTTGCACGATGCGCCCGTTATCCATCACCCAAATCTGATCGTAGTCTTCGGTATCTTCCAACTGGTGCGTCACCAGCAGAGTGGTTTGCTGATGCGAAGCGGCATTCAACGCCTGCATCACCCGTTGTTCGCTATGGGCATCGAGGCTGGCGGCCGGTTCATCCAGCAGCAGCAAGCGGCGCGGGCCGATCAGCGCCCGTGCGACCGCCACGCGCTGCGCCTGGCCGACCGACAGGCGGGCGGCGTTGTCGCCCACTTCGGTGTCGAGCCCCTGCGGCAGATACGGCAACAGTTCGCTGACGTAGGCGAGTTCTACCGCCTGCTGCAGCTGCGCTTCGTCGGCCTGCGGGCAGCCCAGCAGAATATTGGCGCGCAAGGTTTGCGCCGGCAGGTGCGGGTTTTGCCCTACCCAGCTCAACTGTTGCCTCCAGTTTTCTGCGGACAGTTCACGCAGCTCGACGCCGTTGACGGTCAACGAGCCGCGGTAGGGCAGAAAACCGAGCAGCAGATTGAGCAGCGAACTTTTGCCGGCGCCGCTCAGCCCGACCAGCGCTACGCGCTGCTGCGGTTGCAGGGTGAAACTCAGCGGCCCGGCCAGCAACACGCCGTTCGGCGACAGGATTTCCAACGCGTTCGCCTGCAGCGTCAGCGGTTGATCGGCGGGCAGCTGCCGCGTGCCGTTGCCCATCTGCTCGCCTTCGGCGCTGAGGAAGGTTTCCAGCGCTTCCGCCGCGCCGACCGCCTGCGCTTTGGCATGGTAGAAGGTGCCGAGATCGCGCAGCGGTTGGAAAAACTCCGGCGCCAGAATCAGCACCAGAAAACCGGAAAACAGCGTTACGCCGAGGCCGTAGCTGCCGAAATTGAGTTCGCCGAGGTAAGAAAAGCCAAAGTACACCGCCACCACGGCGATGGAAATCGAAGCGAAGAATTCCAGCACGCCGGAAGAGAGGAAGGCCATGCGCAGCACTTCCATGGTGCGGCTGCGGAAGTCTTCGGAGGATTTGGCGATCTGCGCGGTTTCGGCCTGCGCGCGGTCAAACAGCCGCAGGGTGTCTAGGCCGCGCAGGCGGTCGAGGAAGTTGCCGCTCAATCGCGCCAGCGCCACGAAGTTGCGGCGGTTGGCGTCGGCGGCCCCCATACCGACCAGCGCCATGAACAGCGGGATCAGCGGCGCGGTCGCCAACAGAATCAAACCGGCGGCCCAATTGATCGGGAAGACGGCGATCAGGATCAGCAGCGGGATGAAGACCGCCAGATACATCTGCGGCAGATAGCGCGAGTAATAGTCCTGCATATCCTCGATCTGCTCGACGATGATGCTGGCCCAACTGCCCGCCGGTTTGCCCTGGATCCAGGCCGGGCCGAGCTGCTGCAGCTTATCCAGCACCTGCTGGCGCATGCGCTGACGGATCACCTGGCCACACAGGAAACCGACCCGCTCCCGCAGCCAGCTCAACAGCGCCCGCAATGCGAACGCGGCGGCCAGCCAGATAAACGAAGGGAGCAGCTGTTCGCGTGGGGTATGTTCGATGATCAGGGCGTGCAGCAGGCTGGCCAGCAGCCACGCCTGCGCCACGATCAGCAGGCCGCTGAACAGCCCCAACAGCATGGAAAGGCGCAGCCAACGCTGCGCCAACGAACTCTGGGTTTTAAGCCAACGGGTTAACTGTTGCTGTCTGGTTTTTTTCATCAGATATGCGTCTGCGTCGCCGGCGCCCGTTTGTTACGGGCTGGGTTAACGTACTGTTAAATAATAGTGTTTGGCGCAATCGGCGACAAACAAGCGAGGTCCCATGTTACCTCGTCACCCGGCAGACTGAAAATAATAAAGCGGGCAAATGTGGCTATAACAGACGCGAGAAGGGGGGCGGAGGGGGGAAACAAAAAAAGCGGCTCGAGAGCCGCTTTTTGCCGATGATGAAAACGTCTTAGCAGACTTCTGCGCCGGCGATGCCGTCCAGGTAACGTTCTGCGTCCAGCGCCGCCATACAGCCGGTGCCGGCGGAAGTGATCGCCTGGCGGTAGACGTGATCCATCACGTCGCCTGCGGCGAAGACGCCGGGGATAGTGGTCTGGGTCGCATTGCCGTGAATGCCGGACTGTACCTTGATGTAGCCGTTTTCCAGCTCCAGCTGGCCGCCGAAGATGCCGGTGTTCGGGCTGTGGCCGATAGCGATGAACACGCCGGCCAGTTCCAGTTCACGGGTTTCGTTTTCCGCTTTGGTGCTGCGGATGCGCACGCCGGTCACGCCCATTTCATCGCCCAGCACTTCGTCCAGCGTATGGTCGGTGTGCAACACGATGTTGCCGCTTTTCACTTTTTCCATCAGCCGGTCGATCAGTATCTTTTCTGAGCGGAAGCTGTCGCGACGGTGGATCAGGTGAACCTCGGCGGCGATGTTGGACAGGTACAGCGCTTCTTCAACGGCGGTGTTACCGCCGCCGACCACCGCGACTTTCTGGTTGCGGTAGAAGAAACCGTCGCAGGTCGCGCAGGCGGAAACGCCTTTGCCCTTGAAGGCGTCTTCGGAAGGCAGGCCAAGGTAGCGGGCGGAGGCGCCGGTCGCGATGATCAGCGCATCGCAGCTGTATTCGCCGCTGTCGCCGAACAGGCGGAACGGACGCTGCTGCAGATCGACGCTGTTGATATGATCGAAGACGATTTCAGTTTGGAACTTCTCCGCGTGCTCGCGCATGCGCTCCATCAGCGCCGGACCGGTCAGGCCGTCGGCGTCGCCCGGCCAGTTTTCCACTTCGGTGGTGGTGGTCAGCTGGCCGCCTTGTTCCAGACCGGTGATCAGCACCGGATTCAGGTTGGCGCGCGCCGCGTAGACGGCGGCGGTGTAACCGGCCGGGCCGGAGCCCAGAATCAGTAATTTGCTATGTTTAGCCGTGCCCATGAATAACCTCTTTATTCCACAATGGCGGACAATGAAGCCGATTGTAGGGAAAATGGCGCAGTAAAAAAAGCGCCGGGCGACGTTGTTAACGATTTGTATGATAGTTGTCGCCTATTAATGCACCCGCTGTCGGCAAATCGTACGCCGAACGCAGAAATTTACCTTATCAAAGCTGCATTCGGCCGCCGAATCGCCAACCGCGCAAAAACGGCGCATTCTGCGGCTTCAGCCGCTCCCCGCCGGGGTTTATCTGCCAGCGATTCATAACCAAAAATGGGATGCAGACTTTTCGTGACGGTACGTTGTTCTGATTTTGCTTCTTTTACTTTGACAATCCGCTGCGCATTTGCGAAAACATCATAGGAAGAAGAAATTATCCCCGTAACACCAGCAAATCGTACGTATTTGCGCCGCGAGGCGGCAATGCGCGATGGGTGTGCGGAGCAGAGCGCGCAAGCGTTTGCTGATTTTTTCTCGACCTAAACGTCGTTACCTGCGTCGCGCGGGGTTGGACAGACAGGCTGCGCGGCGTGGAATGATGGTAGTGAAGAAGCATATGACAGGCATCGGGTCTTCGCTTGGAACGAACCCTTACACATTGACGTTGGCTAGGGTGTGGCAAGTGCACGGAAGAAAATAAGAGAGACAATAATAATGGCAGACAACAAGAAACGCCCGGGTAAAGATCTTGACCGTATCGACCGCAACATCCTGAATGAGCTGCAGAAGGATGGGCGTATTTCGAACGTCGAGCTTTCGAAGCGCGTGGGGTTATCCCCGAC
>NZ_JVEL01000497.1:0-13614 GCF_001076875.1 Serratia sp. 506_PEND | reverse complement strand
CCATGTTTGGAACGCGTGCGCCGTCTTGAGCGCCAGGGTTTCATTCATGGCTATACCGCATTGCTTAACCCGCATTATCTGGATGCGTCCCTGCTGGTTTTCGTGGAGATCACGCTGAACCGCGGCGCGCCGGATGTGTTTGAGCAATTCAACTCGGCAGTGCAGAAGCTTGAAGAGATTCAGGAGTGTCATCTGGTTTCCGGCGATTTCGACTACCTGTTGAAAACCCGCGTACCGGACATGTCGGCTTACCGCAAATTGCTGGGCGAAACCTTGCTGCGTTTGCCGGGTGTTAACGACACCCGTACCTACGTAGTGATGGAAGAAGTGAAACAGAGTAACCGTCTGGTTATCAAAACACGGTAAGGTGCAGGTGCAAAACCTGATTAAATTGGTTACACTCCTGTTTATTCATACAGTTTCGGCGCCGGGGCAGTTTCTCGGCGCTGTTGCTATGTCAGCTAACAGGAACCTGGAGAGCCTTTCTTGAGCCAGGAATATACAGAAGATAAAGAAGTTACCCTGAAAAGACTCAGCAGTGGCCGGCGTTTGCTGGAAGCTGTGCTTATCGTGGTAGCGATTTTTGCCGTTTACCTCATGGCTGCGCTGGTCAGTTTCAATCCGTCTGACCCAAGCTGGTCGCAGACCGCGTGGCATGAGCCGATTCACAATCTGGGCGGCGGTGTCGGGGCCTGGTTGGCCGATACGCTGTTCTTCACCTTCGGGGTGCTCGCCTACGCGATACCGCCGATCATGCTGGTCTTGTGCTGGGCGGCTTATCGCCAACGCAGCAACAGAGACTACATCGACTATTTCGCGCTTTCCCTGCGCCTGATCGGCACCCTGGCGTTAGTGCTCACCTCCTGCGGGCTGGCGGCGCTGAACGTCGACGATCTCTATTACTTCGCTTCCGGCGGCGTGATCGGCAGCCTGCTGAGCAACGCCATGTTGCCGTGGTTCAACGGCATCGGCGCTACGCTGGCGCTGTTGTGCGTATGGGCGGCGGGGTTGACGCTGTTTACCGGCTGGTCCTGGCTGGTGATCGCCGAGAAGATCGGCGGGGCGGTGCTGGGCGTCGCGACAGTGATGACCAATCGCTCACGTCGCGAAGAGCGCTATTTTGAGGATGACGAGCGTTACGTTGACGACGAGCCTGAGCAGGCAGGGAAGGGCACCGCCGCAGCGGTTGCCGCGACCGCCGCCGGAGCCGCGGCCGCCGATGACGACGTGCTGTTCTCCGCGCCTTCGGTCACCGAAAGCGCCAAAGCGGCAGAAGAAGATGCCGCCGATCCGTTGCTCAGCGGCCTGCGCGCCGACGATGGCGAGCTTGAAGCGGAAGCCGCACCCATCGCGCCGGCGGCTTCGCCTGCACCGGCGGTGAAGGCAGAGATCCACGAGCCCGTTGCAGCGCCGATCGCCACACAGGCTCCGTCGGTAACGGTGGCGCCGGCCGCGCCGGCCTCTGTCAATCAGCACCCGGTGAGCGCCCCGGCGCAAGACGCTACGCCGCCGCTGTATTCCTTCGAGATCCCGGAAGAAACGCCGGCGCCTAAGGCGACGCGTCCTGTCGATCCTTATCAGGATGACGATGAGCCGCGCCTCGGCAACTGGCAAGAGCCGGCCGCGCCGCAACCGCCGGCGCGTTCTCCCTTTGATTTTACCGCCGCACAGCGTGACAGCGTCGACATCGGCAGTTCGAGCGGTTTCAGCGCCACCGGCGCCAAACCGCAGCCGGATACGGCGGCAGCCGCTGCTGCAGCGGGCGTCGCAGCGGCGACCTTTATGCCGGCCTTCACGGCGACCAGTGACGGCAATCCGCAGGTTAAGCAGGGCATCGGCCCTGAACTGCCGCGGCCGAATCCGGTGCGCATCCCGACCCGTCGCGAACTGGCTTCCTACGGCATCAAGCTGCCTTCGCAGCGTGCGGCCGAACAGGAACAGCGCCAGACAGAGGCGGAGCCTCAGCAGCCGGCGGCGGTGAACCCGCAGGATGAAGAGGCGCTACAGGAAGCCGCGCTGCGTCAGGCGTTTGCCGAGCAGCAAAGCCAGCGCTATGGCGAAAGCTACGCGCCGGAGCAGGATGATGAACAGGCTCAGCAGGAGGCTGAGCTGAGCAAAGCGTTCGCCGAGCAACAGAGCCAGCGTTACGGCGAAGATCAGCAGGACGACGAAGAGGCGCGGCAAGAGGCCGCGCTGCGTCAGGCGTTTGCCGAGCAGCAGCAGGCGCGCTACGGCCAGCAAGCATCTGCTCCGCAGGCGCCGGCCGCCAGCCCGATCGATACCCGCAATGCTTTCAGCTTCTCGCCGATGGCGGATCTGGTGGACGATGGCCCGAGCGAGCCGATGTTCACGCTGTCCCCGCAGCTTGAAGAGCGCATTGAACAGCAAAGCGAGCAAGAGGACGATGTGCCGTTCGGTCAGTTTGAGCAGGCGGCGCCGGCTGCCCAACCTCAGCAATCGCACCCGCAGCCTCAACAATACCAGCAGCCGCAGCAACAGCAGTATCAACAGCCGTCGCCGCAGCAATATCAGCAGCCGCAGCAACCGGCGCAGCAGCAGCCTCAGCAAGCTCAGGCAGAGCAACATCCTGCGATGGACAGTCTGATTCACCCGTTCCTGATGCGCAACGATCAGCCGCTGCAGAAGCCGACCACGCCGCTGCCGACGCTGGATCTGCTGACCGAGGCGCCGAAAGAGGTGGAGCCGGTCGATTCCTTCGCGCTGGAACAGAAGGCGCGCCTGGTGGAGGCCAGCCTGGCCGATTACCGCGTGAAAGCCGACGTGGTGGACATCCTGCCGGGGCCGGTCATCACCCGCTTCGAGCTGGATCTGGCGCCGGGCGTTAAAGCGGCGCGCATTTCCAACCTGTCGCGCGATCTGGCGCGCTCGCTGTCGACTTCGGCGGTGCGCGTGGTGGAAGTGATCCCCGGCAAGCCTTATGTCGGTCTGGAGCTGCCGAACGCCAAACGGCAAACGGTGTATCTGCGTGAAGTGCTGGATTGCCCGGCCTTCCGCGACAATCCGTCGCCGCTGTCCATCGTATTGGGTAAAGACATCTCCGGCGAACCGGTCGTGGCCGATCTGGGCAAAATGCCACACTTGCTGGTCGCCGGTACTACCGGCTCCGGTAAATCGGTCGGGGTCAACGCCATGATCCTGAGCATCCTGTATAAGGCCACGCCGAAAGAAGTGCGCTTTATCATGATCGACCCGAAAATGCTGGAGCTGTCGGTTTACGAAGGCATTCCGCACCTGTTGACCGATGTGGTCACCGACATGAAAGACGCCGCCAACGCGCTGCGCTGGTGCGTGGGTGAAATGGAACGCCGCTACAAGCTGATGTCAGCCCTGGGCGTGCGTAACCTGGCCGGCTACAACGAGCGCGTCGATCAGGCCGAAGCGATGGGGCGCCCGATCCCGGATCCATTCTGGAAGCCGACCGACAGCATGGACATCACGCCACCGGTGTTGGAGAAAGAGCCGTACATCGTAGTGATGGTCGACGAATTCGCCGATCTGATCATGACGGTCGGCAAGAAGGTCGAAGAGCTGATCGCTCGCCTGGCGCAGAAAGCGCGTGCGGCGGGCATCCATCTGGTGCTGGCGACCCAGCGTCCGTCGGTGGATGTGATCACCGGCCTGATCAAGGCCAACATTCCGACGCGCATCGCCTTTACCGTGTCGAGCAAGATCGACTCCCGCACCATCCTCGATCAGGGGGGCGCCGAGTCCTTGCTGGGCATGGGTGACATGCTCTATCTGGCGCCGAACTCCTCGATCCCGGTGCGCGTGCATGGCGCATTCGTGCGCGATCAGGAAGTGCACGCGGTGGTCAAGGATTGGAAAGCGCGCGAGCGGCCCCAATATAAAGAGGGCATTCTCAGCGGCGGCGAAGACGGCGAGGGCGGTGCCGGCGGCGGCATGGACGGCGACGAAGAGCTGGATCCGCTGTTTGACCAGGCGGTGGATTTCGTGGTGGATAAACGCCGCGCCTCCATCTCCGGCGTACAGCGCCAGTTCCGCATCGGCTATAACCGCGCGGCGCGCATCATCGAACAGATGGAGGCGCAGGGCATCGTCAGCGAGCAGGGGCATAACGGCAACCGCGAGGTGCTGGCGCCGCCGCGGCACGATTGATGGTCGTTTAGCCATTGCAATTTAATAAGAAAGGGCCGCTTAAGCGGCCCTTGTGCAAAGAAGCGTAAACCCGTTTCTTCTCGGAACATTGGCCTACCGGCCGATCGCCGGCTTCAGGTAAAGTAACGGGAGTAAAGGGTTGATTGGCCCGCACGGCGTCGCCCTGCGGTTAACGCATTTCATAAGGTATCTGGAATAATGAAAAAACTGTTAGTTGCCTGCTGTCTGCTTTCGGGATTCGCTTCTACCTCCGTGCTGGCCGACGCCGCACAGGATCTGCAAAGTCGCCTGGCGAAGGTGAACAGTTTCCACGCCAGCTTCTCGCAAACCGTGACCAGCGCCGAAGGCGCCGCGGTGCAACAGGGTGAAGGCGAGCTGTGGGTGAAGCGGCCGAACCTGTTCAACTGGCACATGACGTCACCCGATGAGAGCGTGCTGGTCTCCGATGGTCAAACCCTGTGGTTTTACAACCCGTTCGTCGAGCAGGTGACGGCGACCTGGCTGAAGAACGCCACCGGCAATACGCCGTTTATGCTGATCACCCGCAATAACGCCAGCGACTGGAAACAGTACAACGTGAAGCAAAAGGGCGATGATTTTGAATTAACGCCAAAATCCGCCAGCGGCAACCTGAAGCAATTCGCCATCAGCGTGACCAACAGCGGCACCATCCGCAGCTTCGCCGCGGTGGAGCAGGATGGCCAGCGTAGTGCTTATACGCTGAAAAGCCAGCAGAACGTCGCCGCCGATCCGGCCAAATTCAAATTTACCCCGCCGAAGGGGGTGACGCTGGACGACCAGCGCCAGTGAGGTGCAAGTGAGTAATAATCTGTCGCTCGATTTTTCCCAGAACGAGTTCCAGCCGTTGGCCGCGCGCATGCGGCCGACCACGCTGGCGCAGTATATCGGCCAGCAACACCTGCTGGCCGCCGGCAAGCCGCTGCCGCGCGCCATTGAGGCCGGGCAACTGCACTCGATGATTTTATGGGGGCCGCCGGGCACCGGGAAGACGACGTTGGCAGAGCTGATCGGCCGTTATGGCCAGGCGGATGTCGAACGGATCTCTGCCGTGACCTCCGGCATCAAGGAGATCCGCGAGGCGATTGAGCGGGCGCGGCAAAACCGCGACGCCGGCCGCCGCACCATCCTGTTCGTCGACGAAGTGCACCGCTTTAACAAAAGCCAGCAGGACGCTTTCCTGCCGCATATCGAAGACGGCACCATCACCTTTATCGGCGCCACCACCGAAAACCCGTCGTTCGAACTGAACTCGGCGCTGTTGTCCCGCGCCCGCGTTTACCTGCTGAAGGCGCTGACCGCCGAAGATATCGGCCAGGTGCTGGATCAGGCGATGAGCGACAAGGCGCGCGGCTTTGGCAATCAGAACGTCGAGCTGCCCGCGGAAACGCGCCGCCTGCTGTCGGAGTTGGTGGGCGGCGATGCGCGCCGGGCGCTGAACAGCCTGGAAATGATGGCGGACATGGCGGAGATCGATGCCAAAGGCGTGCGGGTGCTGACGCCGGAGTTGCTGAAAGAGGTGTCGGGCGAGCGCAGCGCGCGCTTCGACAACAAGGGCGACCGTTATTACGACCTGATTTCCGCGCTGCATAAATCAGTGCGCGGTTCGGCGCCGGACGCCGCGCTGTACTGGTATGCGCGCATCATTACCGCCGGCGGCGATCCGCTCTATGTGGCGCGCCGTCTGTTGGCGATTGCCTCTGAAGACGTGGGCAACGCCGATCCGCGCGGCATGCAGGTGGCGATCGCCGCCTGGGATTGCTTCACCCGCGTGGGGCCGGCCGAGGGCGAACGCGCCATCGCGCAGGCGATTGTTTACCTGGCCTGCGCGCCGAAAAGCAATGCGGTTTACACCGCGTTCAAGGCCGCCATGCGCGATGCCAAAGAGCAGGCCGATTATGACGTGCCGGAGCACCTGCGCAACGCGCCGACCAAGCTGATGAAGGAGATGGGGCTGGGGGCGGAATACCGTTACGCCCACGACGAACCCAACGCCTACGCCGCCGGTGAGAACTATTTCCCGCCCGAAATGGCCCATACGCGCTACTACCAACCGACCTCGCGCGGGCTGGAAGGGAAAATCGGCGAAAAGTTGGCATGGCTGGCTGAGCAGGATCAAAATAGCCCGACAAAACGCTACCGCTAGCGTGGCCGTTGCGGTAAGGTTAGCGGGTATCACTCTTCTTTTATGCGGCTATAAATCAGCCGCATAGAACAACAACACTTCTTTCAATAACAACAAGCACAGGATTAGCATGCTCGATCCCAATCTGCTGCGTAATGAGCTAGACGCAGTCGCCGTCAAACTGGCTCGCCGAGGCTTTAAACTCGATCTGGATCTGCTGCGTTCGCAGGAAGAACGCCGCAAAGTTCTGCAGGTAGAAACTGAAACGCTGCAAGCGGAACGCAACTCCCGATCGAAATCCATCGGCGCGGCCAAAGCGCGTGGGGAAGACATCGAGCCGCTGCGTCGCGAAGTGAACGAGCTGGGTGACAAGCTGGATGCCGCCAAGGCGGCGCTGGATGCGCTGCAAAGCGAGATCCGCGATTACGCTCTGACGCTGCCTAACCTGCCGGACGACGCGGTGCCGGATGGTAAAGACGACAGCGAAAACCTGGAAGTCACCCGCTGGGGCGAACCGCGCCAGTACGACTTCGCGGTGCGCGATCACGTCGATCTGGGCGAAATGGCCGGCGGGCTGGATTTTGCCGCCGCGGTTAAGCTGACCGGTTCGCGTTTCGTGGTCATGAAAGGGCAAATCGCCCGCATGCACCGCGCGCTGTCCCAGTTCATGCTGGATCTGCACACCGAGCAGCACGGCTACCTGGAGGCCTACGTACCTTATCTGGTCAACCACGCCACGCTGTATGGCACCGGCCAACTGCCGAAGTTCGGCGAAGATCTGTTCCATACCCGCCCGCTGGAAGAAGAAGCCGACAGCAGCAACTACGCGCTGATCCCAACGGCGGAAGTGCCGCTGACCAACCTGGTGCGCGACGAGATCGTGGAAGAGGAAACTCTGCCGCTGAAGATGACCGCGCACACGCCATGCTTCCGTGCGGAAGCCGGTTCTTACGGTCGCGATACCCGCGGTTTGATCCGCATGCACCAGTTCGACAAGGTCGAGATGGTGCAGATCGTCCGTCCGGAAGATTCGATGGATGCCCTGGAAGAGCTGACCGGCCACGCGGAAAAAGTGCTGCAGCTGCTGAACCTGCCTTACCGCAAGGTGCTGCTGTGCACCGGCGATATGGGCTTCGGCGCATGCAAGACCTACGATCTGGAAGTGTGGCTGCCGGCGCAGAACACCTACCGCGAGATCTCGTCCTGCTCCAACATGTGGGACTTCCAGGCGCGTCGCATGCAGGCGCGTTGCCGCAGCAAGGCCGACAAGAAGCCGCGTCTGGTTCACACGCTGAACGGCTCCGGCCTGGCGGTCGGCCGTACGCTGGTGGCGGTGCTGGAAAACTACCAGCAGGCCGACGGTCGCATTCAGGTGCCTGAAGTGCTGCGTCCTTATATGGGCGGCCTGGAATACATCGGCTAAACGGCAAGCTACGAGAAAAAAGCGCCTGCGGGCGCTTTTTTTATGTCGAGAATTCAGTCTGTCGCCAGCGCGTAGGCCTGTTTAATGTAGTCCGCCAGATGCTTGCTTTTCACCTCGGCGAGCGAGTGGAGCTTGATGTGCCGCCGATATTGGCCGTTGCCTTCAAGTTGCTGATAGCGATCTTCCAGTCGGTGCCCTTGGCCGAATTCCACCGTGACGTGACTGCGGTAGGCGAAAACGCCGCAGAAAAATTGAGTATGCGAGAACATGATGCCGCCGTATTTGACCGATTCGGTGACGCCACTGCCGCTCGCCGTGGCGACCCGGCGCACCTGTTGTACGATCTCCAGCAGCTCGCCGTGCGTGCTGCCGATGTCTGCCAGCAAGGTCTCGACCGCCGCATTATTTGCCTGACTCATCTCGCTTCTCCGTCGTTAAATCCGCTCTGCGCTGAGCATAGCGCTTTTTCAGCCGCTTAGCCGGAAACAAATCGTGCGCTGGAATGATAAGAGGCGATTGACTTTTTTATCGCCAGTGGCATGATGCGCGCACTCTCATTGCGCGTTCGGTCACAATTTCACTATGTCCGCATACTCCCGCCCAGTGCTCCTATTGCTCTGCGGCCTTTTGCTGCTCACGGTATCCATTGCCGTTTTGAATACGTTAGTGCCGCTTTGGTTAACCCATGCCCAGCTGTCAACCTGGCAGGTGGGCATGGTCAGCTCCTCTTATTTCAGCGGTAACCTGTTGGGCACGTTGGTGGCGGGCAGACTGATCCAGCGCGTCGGCTTTACCCGCAGCTATCATCTTTCTTGTCTGGTGTTCGCCGCGGCGACCGCCGGCATGGTGCTGTCGATCGATTTCTGGAGCTGGCTGGGCTGGCGCTTCTTCGCCGGCGTCGGTTGCGCCTGGATCTGGGTGATCGTGGAGAGCGCGCTGTTGCGCAGCGGTAACCTGAGCAACCGTGGCCAGCTGCTGGCGGCCTATATGATAGTCTATTACCTCGGTACGGTGACCGGCCAATTGCTGTTGAGCATGACCTCGACCGAATTGCTGCACGTGGTGCCGTGGGTGACCGCCATTGTGATCAGCGCGATGTTGCCAATGCTGTTCGCGCGGGTCAACCGCCATGAAGACGAGCCGCAGCAGGCGGCAGTATGGACAATGTTGAGACGCCGCAGCGCGCGCCTCGGCATCAACGGCTGCATCATCTCCGGCATCGTGCTCGGTTCGCTGTATGGCCTGATGCCGCTGTATCTCTCCCATCAGGGCATGAGTGACGCCAACGTGGGTTACTGGATGGCGCTGCTGGTCAGCTCCGGCATCGTCGGGCAATGGCCGGTCGGGCGCCTGGCCGATCGTTACGGGCGCCTGCTGGTGCTGCGCATTCAGGTGTTCGTGGTGATCCTCGCCAGCGTGGCGATGCTCGGCAACTACGCCATGGCGCCTTCGCTGTTCATCCTCGGCTGCGCTGGCTTTACCCTTTACCCGGTGGCGATGTCCTGGGCCTGCGAGAAGGCAATGCCGCACGAACTGGTGGCGATGAACCAGGCGCTGCTGATGAGTTACACCATCGGCAGCCTGCTGGGCCCATCGATGACGGCGCTGCTGATGCAAAACTACTCCGATCGCGTGCTGTTCGTGATGATCGCCGCCGTGGCGCTGGTTTACCTGCTGATGCTGCTGAAAAAGCAGAAGCCGGATCGCCACCACACGCCGTTCGCCGCCGCCTGAGCATAAAAAAACCGGCCATGAGCCGGTTTTTCTTTTGGCATGCGCCAATCAGTAAATCACTTTGTGGCCGTAGCTTTCCAGGATGCCTTTGACGCGATCCATGGTCTCGGCCTTTGGCGGGTGCACACCGTCCAGTTTGTACTCTTCTCCCATCGCTATCCATTTGTGCTTGCCCAGCTCGTGGTAAGGCAGCAGCTCGATTTTCTCGATGTTGGTCATGTCTTTGGTGAACTCGCCCAGCAGGTGCGCCGATTTATCGTCGTCTGACCAGCCCGGCACCACCACGTAACGGATCCAGGTGCGCTGGTTGCGTTTCGCCAGGTAGCGGGCGAATTCCAACGTGCGGTGGTTGGAGACGCCGACCAGATTCTGGTGGATCTCGTCGTTCATCTGTTTGAGATCCAGCATCACCAGATCGGTGGTGTCCAGCAATTCGTCGATCACCGGATCGTAGCGGCGCACGAAGCCATTGGTGTCCAGGCAGGTGTTGATGCCTTCGGCGTGGCAGGCGCGGAACCAGTCGCGCACGAATTCAGCCTGCAGGATCGCTTCGCCGCCGGACGCGGTCACGCCGCCGCCGGAAGCGTTCATGAAGTGGCGGTAGGCCACCGCGTCTTTCATCAGCTCTTCGACGGTCACTTCTTTGCCGCCGTGGGTGTCCCAGGTGTCACGGTTATGGCAATAGAGGCAGCGCATCAGGCAGCCCTGGAAGAAGACGATAAAGCGGATCCCGGGCCCATCGACGGTGCCGCAGGATTCGAAGGAGTGGATGCGACCAGTTACTGACATTGCGGGGTTTTCTCCAATATGGACTGTCAAACGCAGTCTAAAAATAGGCGCGTGGCCGCCGGCCAGGTATCTGCGATGCAGCGGCGGGGGATCCGCCACCGGGGGTAATGATGCCTGTCGGCCGGTCAGTTGCCGGATAACTGTTTTGCCGGCTATCCATTTAAGTATAGATGTCCGGCAAAACAGACTCGTACAGAGTCAGGGGAGAGCGGTGGGAGAAAAGGGCCGGCAGAACCGGCCCTGACGTTGGCACCGGGCGGTTTCCCGCCCGGTCGGCGTTATTACATCGTTTGAGTGAAGGTACGAGTAATGACGTCCTGCTGTTGCTCTTTGGTCAGCGAGTTGAAGCGCACGGCGTAACCGGAGACGCGGATGGTCAGCTGAGGGTATTTCTCAGGGTTTTCCATCGCGTCCAGCAGCATTTCGCGGTTCATTACGTTGACGTTCAGGTGCTGGCCGCCTTCGATGGAGGCTTCATGGTGGAAGTAACCATCCATCAGGCCCGCCAGGTTGGCTTTACGCACGTCGTCGTCTTTACCCAGCGCGTTAGGCACGATGGAGAAGGTGTAGGAGATCCCGTCTTTCGCGTAGGCAAACGGCAGTTTGGCTACCGAGGTCAGGGAGGCTACTGCGCCTTTCTGGTCGCGGCCGTGCATCGGGTTGGCGCCTGGGCCGAACGGTGCGCCGGCGCGGCGGCCATCCGGGGTGTTACCGGTTTTCTTGCCGTACACCACGTTGGAGGTGATGGTCAGTACGGACTGAGTCGGTACCGCGTTGCGGTAGGTGCGCAGTTTCTGAATTTTCTTCATGAAACGTTCCACCAGGTCGCAGGCGATGTCATCGACGCGGGCGTCGTTGTTACCGAACTGCGGATACTCGCCTTCCACTTTGAAGTCGATAGCCAGGCCGTCTTCGTCGCGAATGGTGGTGACTTTCGCGTACTTGATGGCGGACAGGGAGTCGGCCGCAACGGACAGACCGGCGATGCCGCAAGCCATGGTGCGATAAACGTCACGGTCATGCAGCGCCATCAGCGCAGCTTCGTAGCTGTACTTGTCGTGCATGTAGTGAATGATGTTCAGCGCGGTCACGTACTGCTTGGCCAGCCAATCCATAAAGTGGTCCATGCGCGCCATGACTTTGTCATAGTCCAGCACTTCGTCCATCATCGGCGCTTCTTTCGGGCCGACCTGCATTTTCAGTTTTTCGTCAACGCCGCCGTTGATGGCGTACAGCATGGTTTTCGCCAGGTTGGCGCGGGCGCCGAAGAACTGCATTTGTTTGCCGACGATCATCGGGCTGACGCAGCAAGCGATGGCATAGTCATCGTTGTTGAAGTCAGGACGCATCAGGTCGTCGTTTTCGTACTGAACGGAAGAGGTGTCGATGGACACTTTCGCCGCGAATTTCTTGAAGTTCAGCGGCAGCTTCTCAGACCACAGGATGGTCATGTTCGGCTCCGGCGACGGCCCCATGGTGTACAGGGTGTTCAGGAAGCGGAAGCTGTTTTTGGTGACCAGGGTACGGCCGTCGACGCCCATACCGGCCAGGGACTCAGTCGCCCAGATTGGGTCGCCGGAGAACAGCTCATCGTACTCAGGGGTACGCAGGAAGCGCACCATACGCAGTTTCATCACCAGGTGGTCGATCAGTTCCTGCGCTTGTTCTTCGGTCAGTTTGCCCGCCTTGATGTCGCGTTCGATGAACACGTCGAGGAAGGTGGACACGCGGCCGAAGGACATGGCGGCGCCGTTCTGGGATTTCACCGCGGCCAGGTAGCCGAAGTAGGTCCACTGCACCGCTTCTTGCGCGCTGGTGGCCGGGCCGGAGATGTCGTAGCCGTATTTGGCGGCCATCTCTTTGATCTGAGCCAGAGCGCGGTGCTGTTCAGCGATCTCTTCGCGCAGCTGGATGGTCATTTCCAGGTCTTCGCCGTTTTCCAGTTTTTCCTGCAGCGATTTGAACTGGTTCAGTTTGTCGGCCATCAGGAAGTCGATGCCGTACAGCGCCACGCGGCGGTAGTCGCCGATGATGCGGCCGCGGCCGTAGGCGTCTGGCAGACCGGTCAGCACGCCGGATTTACGGCAGTTCAGGATGTCTTTGGTGTAAACGTCGAATACGCCCTGGTTGTGGGTTTTACGGTATTCGGTGAACACTTTTTTCAGCTGCGGATCCAGCTCGCGGCCGTACACTTTGCACGAACCTTCGACCATTTTGATGCCGCCGAACGGGATCAGCGCGCGTTTCAGAGGGGCGTCGGTCTGCAGACCCACGATGGTTTCCAGCTCTTTGGCGATGTAACCCGCGTCGTGAGAAATGATGGTTGAAGCAACGTTGGTGTCGAAATCAACCGGCGCATGAGTGCGGTTTTCCAGTTTGATCCCTTCCATAACCTTGTCCCACAAGGTGGTGGTGGCTTGAGTTGCGCCAGCCAGGAAGGATTCGTCACCTTCATAAGGCGTGTAGTTTTTCTGGATGAAGTCACGAACGTTGACTTCATTCTGCCAGTCACCCTTGCTGAAACCTTCCCAAGCGTTGGCTAATTTCTCGTTAAGTTCGGTCATTGTACACCTACCTTTGATTGTGGATTTCTAACTCTGCACGCGGTAACTCACAGCTTAGTGCTGTTCGCGGCCCCCGCGCAGATAAATTACCCAGTAAGTCAATCCAACCAGCAGACCGCCGCCGATGATGTTACCGAGGGTGACCGGAATCAGGTTGTCGATGATGAAGTTGCTTACTGTCAGATGAGCGAATTGCTCAGGTACCGCCCCTACGGCTTGCCAGAATTCCGGCGTGGCGAAGTGTTTGACCACGATGCCCATAGGGATCATAAACATGTTGGCGATGCTGTGTTCGAAGCCGCTGGCGACAAACATACCGACCGGCAGCACCATGGCGAGCATCTTGTCGGTCAGGGTGCGGCCGGAGTAGCTCATCCAGACCGCCAGGCAGACCATCAGGTTAGCCAGAATGCCGAGGCAGACGGCTTCGATGAAGGTGTGATGCAGCTTGTGGTCTGCAGTTTGCAGGACATTCAGGCCCCACTGGCCGTTGGCGACCATATACTCGCCGGAGAACCAGATCAGCGCCACGAAGAACAGCGCGCCGACCAGGTTGCCGAGATAAACGTTCAGCCAGTTGGCGCCCAGCTGGCCCCAACTGATGCGGCCGCTGGCCTTGGCGATGACGATAAGTACGGTAGAAGTGAACAGGTCGGCGCCCGACACCACCACCAGCATTAACCCGAGAGAGAAGCAGATGCCGCCGACCAGTTTCGCCAGCCCGAAAGGCACGCCGGCGGTGCCGGTGGTCGCCGTGATGTAGAAGACGAAGGCGATGGAAATGAAGACACCGGCGGTGATCGCCAAATAAAACGTTTTCAGCG
>NZ_JVEL01000496.1:25850-25952 GCF_001076875.1 Serratia sp. 506_PEND | reverse complement strand
CAGGGTGATACCTGGGGGGATATCGGCAGCCACGCGCTGGCACTGCAAACAGCATTATCAATCTGCGCCGGCCAGGTGGCCACGCTGAACCAATGGCGGGAA
>NZ_JVEL01000496.1:0-25834 GCF_001076875.1 Serratia sp. 506_PEND | reverse complement strand
ATGAGCAAAATCGTACTTACCCTGGAACAAATTAAAGAGCTGGCGCGCTTCGCAGAAGATGAAGGTCAGCCGTCCTACACCATTACCATCGGCACTATCCCAGCGTTTGAGGCTGAGGATGGCGAGGTTCCCGAATACAACGGCCTGATCGCCTACTCGGATTCAGAAGAGCATGGCGTTCTCCAATTGGGATGAATTTATAAAATTCTGCAAAAGGCATTCGCTGAGTGCCTTTGACAGAATAAAAGCACTGAACTATCTCGTGGTGGTTAACTGCGCCACCGGGGTTATATTCGGCAAGCCAGCAGAAAATTCTATATTGATAACCAAAGCCATCACTCTGCACCTACCGCGCACCCTGCGCATCGGCAGGCTGGTGGCTTTTTTCTTCGGGGCTGTGAATGGATTGGCATACGGTTTTTTGCGTCGCCGGTGGTCCATCGTTGACCGAGGCGGATTGCGCGCTGGTGGAGGCATCAGGTTTGCCTACGATCGCGGTCAACAACAGTTGGCGCCTGATCCCGGCATGTGCCGCCATTTATGCCGCTGATTGCTGCTGGTGGGAGTTATATCACGCAGAGATAACGTGTGGTGCCGATCGTTGGTGCAGCGACCCGTTCACCGCTGAACGATTCAACTTGGCGCGGTTTGAGAGTCAGTTGCCAGGCAGTTTTAATTCTGGCCAACGTGCTATTGAGCTTGCCATCTACCGCGGCGCTCGGCGGGTGTTGCTGGTGGGATATGACTGTTCAATTCGCGACGGCGTTCACTGGCATGGGCCTCACGCTGGCCTCGCCAATCCTGACGCCATGAGTGTAGCCCGTTGGCATGATGAGTTTCGCCAATTACGTGATTGGGCGGCAGGTGTCGAGATCGTTAACTGTTCGCGGCGTACTCGCTTGCGATGTTTCCAGAGGCAGTCTCTTGAGGCTGCGCTCTCTTCTATTTAAAGGTTTTCATGTCGATAAAGCGAAACATCTACATCCGTGGGATGTATGGCCTGGGCGACAGCATCTACCAGCGGGCATTTGTTCGGCAATTCCCCGGGGCTTACATTCGCACCCCCTGGCCGGAGTTGTATGCGGATCTTGATGTGAAATTCGTCAAGTCCAACACGTTGCTGCGCACCCAGCGGAAAAACGAAGATCGTACCTGGTTGAGGTATGTGCCTGAACCGACGAAAGCCGAAGTTTTCACGGTGTTCTATGGGGAGGACGAGCTGGCGCGAGGATCCATTATCGATGCCATGACCCTGCAATTCTGCAAGGTGGCATCCCAATTTGATTTGCCTTCCTATGGGCCGTCGCCGGTGATCAGTGATAAACCCATTGCGGTTATTCGTCCGGCCACGGTTCGGCGCGAGTGGGCCAATCCTGCACGTAACCCTGACCCCAAATACATCAACGAGGCGGCAGCGCTGCTGAAGAAGCATTTCTATGTGGTCAGCCTGGCGGATCTGGAAGAGGGCGAAGAGTGGATTGTTGGCGATGCGCCGGCGGCCGATCTACAGCTGCACGCCGGTGAGTTGTCTGTAACCCAGATACTGGCGTTGGTTGAGCATGCTGCTGTGGTGGTCTCTGGCGTGGGTTGGGCGCTTCCTGCCGCCATCTGCTACAAAACACCGGTTTTCATCATCCAGGGTGGCTGTGGCGGGCATAACGCGCCACATATTGTTACCGATCCGGAGATGGACCTTTCCCGCGTAGGTTGGGCGCAGCCTGATAATTACTGCATGTGTGGCCAGATGGACCATGCGTGCTCGAAACACATTACCGGCTTTGGCCAACAATTTAAGGACTGGCTCAATGAAATCGTTCTCTCAACATCTTGAGTCTGGGTTGGTCTTCGTCCCGGCGCTGGGCATTGGTCGTTATCCCGTCCCGTTGAACCAACGGCCGTATGACGACAGCTATTTTCACAAATACCAGCTGATGGCTGATACCCCGATGGGGCATGCGCTGACGAAATCGCGCGTTGCGTTGGTGGAGCGCCATCACGGCGATGGAATGGTGCTAGATGTGGGGATCGGTGCCGGGCAGTTTGTGGAGGCCCGCCCTCAGACATGGGGATATGACGTCAATCCGGTTGGCGTTCAATGGTTAAAGCTGCGCGGGCGCTGGGCAGATCTGTATACGGCTGACGCGTTTCCGGCGTTGACGTTCTGGGACAGCCTGGAGCATATCGACAAGCCCGAACTGGCGGTAGCAAAGGCTAAACAGTGGGTGTTTGTATCGATCCCCATCTTCGCCGGCGGCGATGCCATTATGGCTTCACATCACTATCGGCCGAATGAGCACATTTGGTATTTCACGCATGATGGGTTGCTGCGCTGGTTTGCTGAGCAAGGCTTTACCTGCGTTGAGAGTAATACGATTGAATCAGACCTGGGCCGCGTTGGCATTGGGTCTTATGCCTTCAAGAGGACTGCGGTATGAAAGAGCTGAATTACGATGCCATTGGCCGTTGCATTGTGGCGAAGAGAACCATTGGACAGCTTATTGACGAGCTGGCTCACCTTCGTCACTTGGCGACTCGGAATAGCGTTTATCTCCTGGAAGACGAACTCTCTATGCATGACTCGATGGTTGAGTGTGCAGCAACATTGGCCACGGAAACTCGTCGCATCTATGACGAAATTTACAGCCAAGCACTGGAATATAACCGCTGGGCACCACTGGCAGAATATCCGACGATCTCGGTTACGCGCCATCCGTTGCCGCATACAGACACGGTGCAAAAAGAATTAGTTTTCATGATCAACAAGGCCCCGGGCCATGCCGCCCCGGACGCCTAAAGCCTGCCGTAAACGCGGCTGCCGCAATACAACGACTGATCCCAGCGGATTCTGTAGTGAGCATCGAGGTGAAGGGTGGCGCAATTATAAGCCTGGTCAGAGTCGGCATCAGCGCGGTTACGGCAGCCGTTGGGATGTGATTAAGCCGCGGATCCTCAAGCGGGATAAGGGATTGTGTCAGGAATGCCTGCGCCGGGGTGCGATAACCGAGGCTGATTGTGTTGACCACATCGTGCCTCTCGCGCACGGTGGAGACGATAGCGAGGCCAACTTGCAAAGCCTATGCACCCCCTGTCATAGGGCGAAGACCGCGAGAGAGCGGCGCTCAGGCCGGTAGGGGGAGGGAAAATCTCTACGGCTTTGCCTCTTCCGTACTGCCCGCCCCGTCATGTTTTTACACCCGCGAAAAATGAAATTTAATCTGGAGCGCATATGGCCGGAACGGCAGGCCGATCCGGGCGGCGCCCAAAGCCGACCGCCCGCAAGGAATTGGCCGGCAACCCCGGTAAACGAGCCCTGAATAAGGACGAGCCGGTATTCACCCCGATAAAGGGCGCGGAGCCGCCGGCATGGTTTGAAGAAGAGGGGCTCCACCTGGCCACGGTGATGTGGCAAATGACCACCAAAGAGCTTTGCGGCCAGGGCATTCTGTGCATCACGGATCTGGCGGTGCTGGAGCGGTGGTGCGTGGCGTATGAGTTTTGGCGCCGGGCAGTCAAGAATATCGCCAAGCAGGGCAACGTGGTGACCGGTGCCACCGGCGGCCCGATAAAGAACCCTCAATTGACGGCGAAAAAAGAACAGGAAACGGAGATGAGCAGCACCGGCGCCATGCTGGGGCTCGATCCGGGAAGCCGCCAACGGCTGATAGGACTCGCCGGCCAGAAAAAAACGGATAATCCATTCATTAAGTTGATCACATCATGAAGAGAAAATCTTACCCAAACGTGAATGCTGCCAATCAGTATGCGCGTGATGTGGTGCGCGGCAAGATAGTGGCCTGCCAGTATGTGGTAAGCAGCTGCCAGCGGCATCTTGATGATCTGGCCGAAGAAAAGGGGCGAAAGTTTCGCTACCGCTTTGACAGGGATTTAGCTGAGCAGGCCGCGCGATTCATCCAGCTATTACCGCACACCAAGGGCGAATGGGCATACAAGCGGATGCCGATCACCCTGGAGCCGTGGCAGCTGTTTATCGTCTGCGCCGTCTTTGGCTGGGTGCACAAAGGCACCAAGCTGCGGCGGTTTCGCGAGGTCTACACCGAGATCCCCCGCAAGAACGGCAAATCGGCCATCTCGGCCGGTGTGGCGCTCTACGGGTTTACCTGCGACGGTGAGTTCGGCGCCGAGGTGTATTCCGGTGCGACCACCGAAAAGCAGGCCTGGGAAGTGTTCCGCCCGGCCCGGCTGATGTGCAAGCGTACGCCGATGCTGATGGAGGCTTTCGGTATTGAGGCCAATGCGTCCAACCTCAACCGCCCGGAGGACGGCGCCCGCTTTGAACCGCTGATCGGCAACCCGGGCGACGGTTCATCGCCCAGCCTGGCGGTGGTGGATGAATACCATGAACATCAGACCGATGCGCTCTATACCACCATGTTGACCGGTATGGGCGCCCGCCGGCAACCGCTGATGTGGGCGATCACCACGGCCGGCTATAACATCGAGGGGCCGTGCTACGACAAGCGCCGGGAAGTGGTGGAGATGCTCAACGGTACCGTGCCGAACGATGAGCTGTTCGGCATCATCTATACCATCGACGAAGGTGACGACTGGACAAAACCGGAGGCGTTGGTCAAGGCCAACCCCAATATGGGCGTCTCGGTTTACAAAGACTTCCTGCTCAGCCAGCAGCAGCGGGCGATCAACAACGCCCGCCACGCCGGTACATTCAAGACCAAACACCTCAATATCTGGGTCGCGGCGCGGGATGCCTTCTATAACCTGGTGAGCCTGAAGCGCTGTGAAGATACCACGCTGACGCTCGAGCAGTTTGAAGGGCAGCCCTGCATTCTGGCGTTTGACCTGGCGCGCAAGCTGGACATGAACAGCATGGGACGGCTGTTTACGCGGGACATTGACGGCAAGCGCCATTATTACAGCATTGCGCCGCGGTTCTGGGTGCCGTATGACACGGTCTACAGCGTTGAACGCAGCGAGGATCGGCGTACGGCGGAGCGCTTCCAGAAATGGGTGGAAATGGGATTGCTGACGGTTACGGACGGCGCGGAGATTGATTACCGCTACATCATGGAAGAGGCCCGGGCAGCCAACCGGCTTAACCCGGTAGAGGAATCGCCCATCGACCCCTTCGGCGCCACCGGCATATCGCACGAGCTGGCCGATGAAAACATGTCGCCCATTACGATCATCCAGAATTACACCAACATGTCCGACCCGATGAAAGAGCTGGAGGCTGCTATCGAGTCTGGCCGGTTCCACCACGACGGCAACCCCATCATGGTCTGGTGTCTCAGCAACGTGATCGGCAAGTATTTGCCGGGCAACGACGATGTGGTTCGGCCAATCAAGGAGCAGGCCGAGAACAAGATTGACGGTGCCGTCACGCTGATTATGGCCATCGGTCGCGCCATGCTGAATGAGCCGGGCGATTTTCTTTCCAATATCGATCCAGACGAAGACCTCTTATATCTATGAAAACATTGATTATCGATGCTATCGGTCTGGCCGGTTTCGGTCTGCTGGTGGCGGGCATCTACCTGCAGTTTGGCACCGCCATTGCGCTTCAGAGCGCCGGCGGCGGTTTGCTGGCATTCGCGCTGATCGCGGCCAGAAGGGGGAAACGTGTTACTTGATGCGCTATTTCGCAGTGAGCCGCTGGAAAATCCGGCCAATCCGGTCACCGCCGAAATGGCGGAAATGGACGGTTTGCTCCAGGCGGACGTGTACGTCAGCCCGGAAACATCGATGAAGCTGGCCGCGGTTTATTCGTGCATTTACGTGTTGGCGTCCAACGTGGCCCAGATGCCGCTGCATGTGATGCGGAAAACGGAAAAAGGCGTGAATGTGGCGCGTGATCACCCGGTTTTTTATCTGGTGCATGACGAGCCCAACGACTGGCAGACCAGCTATAAATGGCGCGAGCTGAAGCAGAGGCACATTCTCGGCTGGGGTAACGGGTTTACCCGGGTGCATCGGACGCGCCGCGGCGAGGTCAGCGGGCTTGAGGCGTGTATGCCTTGGGAAACCACGCTGCTGAATACCGGCGGCCGCTATACCTATGGCGTCTATAACGAGCTTGGCAGCTTCGCCATCAGCCCTGACGACATGATCCACATCCGTGCGCTGGGCAATAACCAGAAAATGGGCCTCAGTCCCATCCTGCAGCACGCCGAGACGATCGGTATGGGTATGAGCGGGCAGAAATACACCAGTTCCTTTTTCAGTGGGAATGCGCGGCCGGCGGGCATTGTGTCCGTGAAGGGGGAGATCCAGGACAAGGGCTGGGAGCGGTTGAAGAAAGTCTGGCAAAAGGCGTCGCTGGCGCTGCGTGGCCAGGAGAATAAAACCCTGCTGTTACCAGCAGAACTTGATTACAGGGCGCTGTCAGTGTCCCCGGTAGACGCCCAGATCATCGACATGATGAAGCTGAACCGTTCGATGATTGCCGGCATATTCAACGTGCCGGCGCACATGATCAACGATCTGGAAAAAGCCACCTTCAGCAATATCACCGAGCAGGCCATTCAGTTTGTCCGCTATACCATCATGCCCTGGGTAGCCAACTGGGAGCAGGAGCTTAACCGCCGGCTGTTCACCCGGGCGGAGCGGGCGGCGGGGTATTACGTCCGCTTTAACCTGGCAGGGCTGATGCGCGGCACGCCGAAAGAGCGCGCCCAGTTCTACCACTACGCCATCATTGACGGCTGGATGAGCCGCAACGAGGCCCGCGCCTTCGAGGATATGAACCCGGTAGACGGGCTGGATGAAATGCTGGTCAGCGTGAATGCGGCCAACCCAACCAAAAACGTAATCGACGACAAAACCAAAGAGGAAGACGCCGATGAGTGACAGAGAGACGCGCTGTTACAGCGGTGAAGTGCGCGCGCAGCAGCAGGAAGACCAGCCGACGCGGATTATCGGTTACGGCTCGGTGTTCAATATCCGTTCTGAACCGCTGTGGGGCTTTCGCGAGATAATCAAGCCAGGCGCCTTCGATGATGTACTGAATGATGATGTGCGCGGGCTGTTTAACCACGATCCCAACTTCATTCTGGGCCGGAGCACCTCGGGAACGCTCAAGGTTTCCGTAGATGAGCGTGGTCTGCAGTATGACATTGAGGCGCCGGATACCCAGACGATCCGCGATCTGGTGCTGGCGCCGATGCAACGCGGCGACATTAACCAGTCCTCCTTTGCGTTCCGCGTAGCCCGCGACGGCGATCGCTGGTACGAGGACGAGGAAGGCGTGGTTATTCGCGAGATCCACAAATTCTCCCGGCTGTATGACGTCAGTCCGGTGACGTATCCGGCCTATCAGGCGGCAGATTCTGCCGTCCGTTCTTTGAAAGCCTGGCAGGAGGCGCGCGATAGTGGCGCGATCACCAATGCCGTAAACCAACGAATGGCGCGTGAGCGCCTCCTGACTTTACTTAATGTGTAAGGAAAAACTATGTCTGCGTCCAAATTGCATGAACTGAAGCAAAAACGAAACACCATCGCCACCGACATGCGCGCCTTGCATGACAAAATTGGTGATAATGCCTGGACCGATGAGCAGCGCACCGAGTGGAAGAAGGCCCAGGGCGAGCTGCAGGCCGTCGATGAGAAAATCGAGCGGGAAGAGTCCTTGCGCTCGCTGGATCAATCATTTATTGAGCAGCAGGAAGAGGAGCAGCGCCAAAATCAGAATAAAGACCCTAAAGGTAAAGATCCTGAGCAGCGCGTTGCCGTGTTCGATAAATGGATGCGTCACGGTGCGGCCGAGCTGACCGCCGAAGAGCGCCAGGCGTTGCGTGAGCTGCGCGCGCAGGGCGTTGCGCCGGATGAGAAGGGGGGCTATACCGTGCCAAAAACCTTCCTGGCGAAAGTGGTTGAGCAGATGAAAGCCTATGGCGGCATCGCCGGTGTGGCGCAGATCCTGACCACCTCTGACGGCCGAACCATGGAGTGGGCAACAGCTGACGGCACGGATGAGGTGGGTGTGCTGCTTGGTGAGAACGAAGAAGCCGGCGAAGAAGATACCGAATTCGGCATGGATAGCCTCGGCGCGCTGAAGTTGACATCCAAAATCATCCGCGTGTCCAACGAGCTGCTGCAGGATAGCGCGATTGATATGGAAGCCTACCTTGCCCGCCGGATCGCCGAGCGTATCGGCCGCGGTGAGGCGCGTTACCTGATCCGTGGTACCGGCACCGGTACACCGAAACAGCCGAAAGGTCTGGCCGCTTCCGTGGATAAAACCACCGCGACCGCGTCGGCAACAGCGGTGAACTGGAAAGAGATCCTGACGCTGAAACACTCCATCGACCCGGCATACCGTCGCGGCGACCGTTTCCGCCTGGCCTTTAACGATAATACGTTGAAACTGATCAGTGAAATGGAGGACGGCCAGGGGCGTCCACTGTGGCTGCCGGATATTGTCGGCGTGGCGCCGGCGTCGGTGCTGAACGTGCCATACGTGATTGATCAGGAGATCGATGATATTGGTGCCGGCAAGAAGTTCATGTTCTGCGGCGATTTCAATCGCTTCATCATCCGCCGCGTCAATTACATGATCCTCAAGCGTCTGGTTGAGCGTTATGCCGAGTTCGATCAGACCGGCTTCGTCGCTTTCCATCGCTTCGATTGCATCCTGGAAGATACCTCTGCCATCAAGGCGCTGGTGGGTAAAGGATCGGCCAGCAGCTGATAGCGACGCCAACCGAAGTTCAACATGCCGCGTAAAGCGGTTTTTTTGTGCCCGCCGTTTGGCGGGCACCGGAGAAAGCTATGTTGCTGAAACTCGAAGAAATCAAGGTGCAGTGCAAGTTGGAGCCTGATTTTACTGAGGAAGATGCATTGCTAGAACTGATTGGCCGGGCGGTTCAGACGCGTACCGAGACGTTTCTTAATCGAAAACTCTATGCACCCGACAGCGAGATCCCCGAGTCCGATCCGGATGGTCTGCACCTTCCCGACGATATCAAGATTGGCATGCTGCTGTTGGCGACTCACTACTATGAGAACCGCTCGGCGGTGTCGGACTTTGAAAAGGCCAGCCTGCCGATGGGCTTTCTGTGGAACGTGCAACCCTACAGGTATATCCCGCTATGAAAATCCGTCAGGCGCAGACCAGTGCCAGCTATTTGCTGCCCGACCCGGGCGAGCTGGATAAACGGATCGTTATCCGGCGGCGTGTAGATGAACCGACAGACAGTTTCGGTTTGGCGCCGACTTTTCCCGAGTCGTTTCGTGCCTGGGCCAAGATGGCGCAGGTGGGTGCGGCCACTTATCAGGCGTCGGTCCAGACGGAGACGACCGTCACCCATTACTTCACCTTGCGTTACCGCTCTGGCATTACCGCCGATCACGAGGTCGTATTGTCCGGCCAGGTTTACCGGGTGCGGCGTGTGCGCGATCTGAACAGTAAAGGGCGCTTCCTGTTGCTGGAATGCGAAGAGCTGGGCAGCGAAACCCGAAGGAGTGAGCGGTATGGCGGCGAAAGCGTCTTTACACGTTGATTTCCAACAACCGACAGAGTTGGTCTTCAACCGTGCCCGCCTTCGGCGTGCTTTTGTGCGCATCGGTCAGATCCACATGCGCGATGCGCGGCGGTTGGTGATGCATCGTGGCCGCTCGGCACCAGGGGATAACCCGGCCTTCCGAACCGGCCGCCTTGCGCGCTCTATCGGTTACTACGTCCCGCGGGCCTCAAAGCGGCGCCCGGGCTTGATGGTGAAGATCTCTCCCAACCAGAAGAACGGCGAGGGAAACCGCCATATTAACGGGGCTTTTTACCCTGCGTTTCTGTTCTACGGGGTTCGCCGTGGGGCGAAGCGTCAGAAAAAACATCATCGTGGCGCCTCGGGGGGCACCGAGTGGCGGATTGCTCCGCGTAATAACTTCATGGTGGAGGTATTGGAGCGCCGGCGCAGCTGGACCCGATACACCCTTTCGCGTGAATTGCGAAAATCGCTGCGGCCACAGCGCCGCAAAAGGAAAACAGCGTGAAATTAACCCACATTATTGCTGCACTGCGTGCCCGCTGCCCGCGGTTTGAAAACCGGGTCGGAGGCGCGGCGCAGTTCAAGGCTATCCCCGATGTCGGGAAACTGCTGCTCCCGGCGGCGTATGTTGTGCCGGCCGATGATACACCCAGCGAGCAGAAGAGCCAGACGGACTATTGGCAGGATTTGACCGAAGGGTTTTCGGTCATTGTGGTGTTGAGCAACGGGCGCGATGAGCGTGGGCAGTGGGCGTCTTACGATGCGGTGCACGATGTGCGGGCCGAGGTTTGGAAAGCCTTGCTGGGCTGGGAGCCGGATCCGGATGCCGGCCCCATTTGCTATGCCGGCGGCACGGTACTCGATTTGAACCGCGCCGAACTCTATTACCAGTTCGATTTTACGGTAGACCGGGAGATAACCGAGGAAGACACCCGCCAACAGGACGATTTGGACGCGCTGGACGAGTTCAAAACCTTGTCGATTGATGTGGATTACATCGACCCTGGCGCCGGCCCCGATGGGAAAATCGAGCACCACACCGAAATACATTTCAGCGAGTAACCCATGTATCTGATCCCCAACAAAGGGCGAACCGTTCCCGACCCGGCGCGTGGCGATGTTTTGCCACCAGGCGGAAGGAATGTTGAACCCAGCACGTATTGGATGCGTCGGCTGGCGGCCGGCGATGTTCGACAACAAGACAATTCACCGGCCAAACCGAGAGGTAACACACAATGACCGTGAGCTTTAATAACATCCCGGCGGATGTTCGGGTTCCGCTGTTTTATGCGGAAATGGACAACAGCGCCGCAAATACGGCGCAGGATAACGCCCCGTCGCTGCTGTTTGGCATGGCGCTGCCTGATTCGGAGATAGCGGCAAACGAACTGGTTATCATGCCTTCCGCGGATCTGGCGGGGAAATTGGCCGGCCGTGGCAGTCAACTGGCGCGAATGGTCGCGGCTTACCGTAAGGTTGACCCCTTTGGTGAACTGTGGGTGATTGCGTTGCCTGATGGTTCGGGAGCCGCCGCCAAGGGCACAGTGACCCTTTCCGGCACGGCGACGACCGCCGGCAGCATCAGCCTGTATATCGGTACCACCCGGGTGCAGGCAGTGGTGGCGACTGAAGATAAGGCCAAGGCTGTTGCCACAACACTCGCCGCCGCTATCAATGCGCGTCCGGATCTGCCCGTAAAGGCAGAAGTTTTGGCAACGTCTGGCGGCGATGTGCAGGGGGTAGTGACGCTGACGGCGGTCAACAAAGGGGTATCGGGTAACGATATTCCGCTGGCGGTGAACTATTACGGCAGCGTGGGTGGTGAAGAGGTGCCGGCCGGGCTGACTGCTCAGATTGGCGTCATGAAGGGCGGGGCGGGTTCCCCTGATATGGCGCCGGCGGTGGCAGCCATGGGCGATGCGCCGTTTGACTACATCGGACTCCCCTTCAGTGATATGCCGTCCCTGCAGCTGATGGCGATGGAAATGAACGACAGCAGCGGCCGCTGGAGCTATATGCGGCAGCTGTATGGCCATGTGTATACCGCTAAGGTGGGCGATTTGTCCGAGCTGGTGGCTTTCGGTGACGGACTAAATAACCAGCATATTACCGTTGCCGGCTATGAGCCGGATTGCCAGACGCCGCTGGATGAGTTGGTCGCCGGCCGCCTTGCGCGCGCGGCGGTATTCCTGCGTATTGATCCCGCCCGGCCGACGCAGACCGGAGAGTTGACGGGCGCAATGCCGGCCCCGGTGGGTAAGCGCTTCATTATGACGGAGCAGCAGTCCTTGCTGACCCATGGTATCGCGACCGCGTATGCGGAAGGCGGCAGCCTGCGGATCCAGCGTGATATCACCACGTACAAGAAAAATGCCTACGGCGTGGCAGATAACAGCTATCTGGACAGCGAAACGCTGCATACCAGCGCTTATGTTCTGCGTCGTCTCAAGTCGGTGATCACCTCGAAGTATGGGCGCCACAAGCTGGCCAATGATGGCACACGCTTTGGCCCGGGTCAGGCCATTGTGACGCCGGCGGTGATCCGCGGTGAGCTTTGCGCGACCTATCGCCAGCTTGAGCGCGAGGGCATTGTTGAAAACTTCGAGCTGTTCCAGAAATACCTGATTGTTGAGCGTAACGCCAATGACCCGAGCCGCCTGGATGTCCTGTTCCCACCGGATTACGTCAATCAGCTGCGTGTCT
This sequence comes from Serratia sp. 506_PEND, assembly GCF_001076875.1. Taxonomy (NCBI): domain Bacteria; kingdom Pseudomonadati; phylum Pseudomonadota; class Gammaproteobacteria; order Enterobacterales; family Yersiniaceae; genus Serratia; species Serratia sp. 506_PEND. The sequence continues at coordinate 13,670 of NZ_JVEL01000496.1, read as the reverse complement.
TTGCTCTGCTCAACCAATTCCGTCTGCAGTACAACGAGGAGGCCGCCTGATGGCTAAGATCGCCGGTACCTGTTACCTAAAAATTGACGGTCAGCAACTGTCGCTCACCGGTGGCATTGAAGTGCCGATGAACACCGTGGTGCGCGATGATGTGATTGGCCTGGCGGGGGACGTGGATCACAAAGAAACCCACCGCGCCCCTTATGTGAAAGGCACCTTTAAGGTGCCGAAGGCGTTCCCCATCAACAAGCTGGTGTCGTCTACGGCCATGACCATCACCGCCGAGCTGGCAAATGGGATGGTGTATGTGCTGGGCAGCGCCTGGTTGCACGGCGAGGCCAATCATAATCCCGAGGAAGGCACCGCCGACCTGGAATTCCACGGTGAAGAAGGATTCTATCAATGAAAGAAATCACCCTGAGTAAGCCGATCACGGCGCACGGCGAGACGCTGCATGTCATTGAGCTGCAGGAGCCCACGTATGACCAGGTGGCGAAATTTGGTATGCCGTTCTCGCTGACGGAGTCCGGCGGCGTCAAGCTGGATTCCGCCGCGGCGTTGGCCTATATCCCGGAGCTTGCCGGCATTCCGCTTTCCTCCGCCAGGCAGTTGGCGCTGTTTGATGTTTTTTCTATCTCAATGTCTATTCTCGGTTTTTTTACGGCGTCGAAAACCCCGGGGAACTCCGAAAGCGGCTCTACAACACTGCCTATTTCTGGCGATTGAACCCGCTTGATCTGCGCCGGCTCGCACTGAGCCGGTTTTTTGAGCTGGAGGCTGAGGCCATCCGCATCAATGAGGAGATGAACCGTGGCTGACAGCTTTCAGTTAAAGGCGATCATTACGGCGGTTGATCAGCTGTCCGAACCCATGAAGAAGATGCAGCGCAACGTCAAGGGGTTCGGTAAAGAGTTTTCCTCCATTATGACCGGCGCTGCGGCGGTGGGGGCCGGTATCGTTGGGGCGCTGACATTGCCGATAAATCAGGCCATTGAGTTTGAATCGGTGATGGCCGATGTGCGCAAGGTCGTGGATTTTGATACCCCGGCACAGTTCAAGCAGATGAGCGACGATGTACTGAACCTGTCTACACGGTTGCCGATGGCCGCCGAGGGGATTGGGCAGATTGTCGCGGCCGGCGGCCAGGCTGGCATCGCCAAAGAAGAGCTGCTTTCCTTTGCCGAGTCTGCCGTAAAAATGGGCGTGGCATTCGACCAGACCGCGGAAGAGTCCGGCCAGATGATGGCGCAGTGGCGTACGGCCTTCAAAATGACCCAGACAGACGTAGTCGGGTTGGCGGATAAGATCAACTACCTGGGGAACACCGGCCCCGCCAGTGCGGCCAAGATTTCTGAGGTTGTTACTCGGATCGGCCCATTGGGGGAAGTGGCCGGCGTGGCGTCAGGCGAGATTGCGGCAATGGGCGCTACCATTGCCGGCATGGGGGTGGAGTCCGAGATCGCCTCGACAGGCATCAAGAACTTCATGCTGTCATTGACCGCGGGTGGCGCTGCTACAGCTTCACAGAAACGGGCGCTCAGAGCGTTAAAGATCAACCCGAAAACTCTGGCAGCCGACATGCAGAAAGATGCCAAGGGCGCCATGCTCAAAGCGCTGGACTCGCTGGCTAAGGTTCCCAAAGCAAAACAGGCCGCTGTCATGACAGCGCTGTTCGGCAAGGAGTCTCTGGGGGCGATCGCGCCCCTGCTGACCAACCTTGATCTGTTGCGGAAAAACTTTGCCAAAGTCGCTGACCAGCAGGCCTACGGCGGCTCAATGGAGAAGGAGTACGCCGCGCGCGCCGCCACGACAGCGAATGCCATCCAGCTGTTCAAAAACCAGATGAGTGCGGTCAGTGTGACGATCGGTGATATGTTCCTGCCGGCTCTGAACAAGGGTATCGGCAAGCTGATGCCATTTATCGAACAACTGCGTGATTGGGTGAAGGCAAATCCTGAGTTGCTCAAGTCTTTTGCCAAGTTTGGCGCATATTTGCTGGGGACTGCCAGTGCGGTGGGTGCGGTGAAAAAGGCATTTGGCTTGCTCAATACCGTGATGAATATGTCGCCGTTGGGCAAGCTGGTGACGTTGCTGGTATTGGCCGGCGGGCTGATCGTCGAGAACTGGGATACCGTGGGCCCGACCATACAATCCGCCCTGGCCGAGATTAACAAGGTGGTTGATGCCATCGGTGGGTGGGAGACCGTGCTTAAAGGCATCTTGGCCTTCATGGTGATCAAGTGGTCCGTTGACATGGTCAGCTCCATCGGCAGCGTGACGAAAGAGATGGGGAAACTTGGGAAGGTAACAAAGGGTACCGGGTTATTCGGCGGTGGCGTGATGGCTCTTGGCCGTCTGGGGACGATCGGCGCCGCGCTCACCGCCAAAGAGTACGTAGCCGATCCGCTGGAGGAGCGGTTCACCTGGTTGAAAGACAACGTGGTGACACGCACGCTCAATGATCTACCTGGTCTCGATAGCGTTGATGCATTGGGGAAAAAGCTGCTGCCCTGGCGCAGAGAGGAAAACCAGGGGCGGCAGTATCAACCTTCGGTTTCCCTGCTCAGGCCGGTCAATCCCTCGCCGCAACAGCCGCCGGGCGGTGAATTTACGTTCAAGTTTGAGAATATGCCGGCAGGTATGAAGGTGCAGACGGACAGCAAGCTGCCTCCCGGTATTTCCTACGATGTCGGCTATAACCGATATGCCAAACCTTGATTAAATCGTAGCTGCATTGGAACGCGCTCAGGGAAAAAAGATTGATGAAAATTACCCATGATGTGAGTTATTATTAATCAATAATGGTAATTGACTGGAGATGGTGAATGACTAAAACAATAATGGCATTAATTATCGCTGCTATATCTTTCCCTGTTTTTTCGAAAGATTCACTAACAGGTAACTTTGTGAGTGGTATCGAATCATCGATAGAATCAAATGGTGAGATATCATCTTCAATAGACATAGTCTGTCCTGCTCAATCAGCCAGTGGGAAACTACTGATTACTCATGTTTCTTATGAATATGGGAAAAGCAAAGGTGTTTTCCTTTTTAAAAGTAACGACCAACCTCAAGCACCAATGACTGCTGTTGTTCCATTGCGGCCAAATGATGACTTTGATTCTCCAATTATTAATGGTTGGGAATTTTCGTTTAAAATGCCTAAAGGTCAGTTTTTTGTTACAGTTTTTAAAAGCGGTAAGGTTAAGGTCGGTGTAAATAAAAACGGAACGACTGGTGTGAAAGAAATAAATTGCAAGGCAGTCAAGCCTGAATAACCATCACTGCGAATAAATAATCAATCAACCCACTTCGGTGGGTTTTTTTATGTCTGGAGTTATTATGGCTGGATGGAAAAGCAGGCTGCAGCCCGCGTCGTTTCGTGGTGTGCCTTTCAGTGTTGAAAGTGACGAAGGCACATTCGGCCGCCGTGTGCAGACGCATGAATACCCCAATCGTGACAAGCCCTATACCGAAGATCTCGGGCGGGCAACTCGGCGATTCACGATCAGCGCCTACCTGATCGGGGATGATTACATTGACCAACGCGATCGGCTCATTGCGGCTGTAGATACCCCGGGGCCGGGAACGCTGGTACACCCCAACTACGGTGAAATGGCCATCTGCGTTGATGGTGAAGTGCGCGTCAGTCACAGCAACAACGAAGGGCGCATGTGCCGGATCAGCTTCAGTTTCGTTGAAGCGGGGGAATTGTCGTTTCCGACTTCGGGCGTGGCGACAGGGCAAGTGCTGGTCTCGTCCTGCTCGGCCCTTGACGACAGTATTGGCGACGCCTTCTCCAGTTTTGGCCTGGGGGGCCTGTCGGATTTTATTCAAAGTGATGTGCTCGACCAGGCCACCGCGATGATCAATACCGTGGCGGATGCCTTCACCATGGTGGATGAGGGGATTGCCGCGGCGGCGCGTTTACTGCAGGGGGATCTGTCGGTGCTGCTGATGCCGCCGTCTTCTGGCATGAACTTTGTCAATGCCCTGCAAAAAATGTGGCGCGCCGGCAATCGCCTCACCGGTGATGCATCGGATCTGGTGACGCTGATCGACACGCTTTCCGGTGTGACGCTGGGGCATGATTTGGCGCCGCGGGGGGTATGGAATACTGACAGCACGACAACCCAGGTAGTGAAAACGCAGCAGAACTATGTTGCCGAAGCCATTCGTACCACGGCCATCAGCGAAGCTGCCTATACGGTGACGCTGCTTCCTCAACCCAAAACGCCAGTCAACCAGCGATCACCTGAGAGCGCAACGCCCATTGTGTCACATCCGGCGCTCAATGATGCAGGCACGGATAATCCTGTGCCGGCGCCCGTAACCTGGGACGATTTGATCGCCGTGCGCGCCGGGCTTAATCATGTCATTGATACCGAGCTGCAGCGCACGGCCGATGATGGCCTTTTCCTTTCCCTTAACCGGGTTCGCACGGATACCAACCGGGATATTTCTACACGCCTGGCACAGGTGGAAAAAACGGTGACCCGTACCCCACCAGACGTGTTGCCGGCGCTGGTGCTCGCCGCCACCTGGTATGACAACGCCGCCCGCGAGACCGATATTACGGGGCGTAATGCCGTGAAGCATCCCGGCTTTATTCCCGTTCAGCCATTGAGGGTCCCCGTTCGATGAATAATACCGTCACGCTGAGAGTGAACGGCCGCGAGTGGGGCGGCTGGACCACCGTCAAGATCGCGGCCGGCATTGAGCGTCTGGCCAGGGACTTCAACGTACAGATAACCCGCCAGTGGCCAGGGGAGTCGGGCAGTGTCCCGCTCGCCCCGCGGGTTAAGAAGGGCGATGCCGTCGAAGTCTCGATCGGTGATGACCTGGTGATCACCGGCTGGGTAGAGGCCACGCCGGTACGTTACGACGCGCGGGGCATTACCTTTGGGATCACCGGCCGGAGTAAAACGGCGGACCTGATTGACTGTACCGCGGCGCCCACACAATTTGCCGGCCGGACATTGGCGCAGATTGCCACGCAGCTTGCCAAGCCGTTCAACCTTACCGTTGTTGATGCCGGCGCCCCGGCGGGTTCACTGCAGGGAGTTCAGGCGGATCACGGTGAAACGGTCCATGAGGTGTTGAACAAATTGCTGGGCCAGCAGCAGGCACTGGCCTATGACGATCCGCAAGGGCGGTTGGTGGTGGGTGCCATTGGCAGTGCGCACGCCACGACCGCGCTGGTCTTCGGCGAGAACGTGCTGAGTTGCGATACCGAACAGAGCATTCGCGATCGCTTTTCTGATTATCAGGTTTCTGGCCAGCGCGCCGGCGGTGACGATGATTTTGGCGAGGCGACGATCTCTGCCATTCGTTCGACCGCGAAGGATAGCAGCGTCAAACGCTATCGCCCGCATTACATCCAGCAGACGGGCAATGCGACCGGCACCACCTGTCAGGAGCGATGTGAGTTTGAGGCACGGCAGCGCGCGGCGCGCACGGACGAAACCACCTATACGGTGCAGGGCTGGCGCCAGGGAGACGGGCAGCTATGGCAACCCAACCAGCGTGTGATTGTGTTCGATCCGCTGCTGGACTTTAACAACCGGGAAATGGTGATCGCCGAGGTGACGTATTCCCAGGATGAGGGGGGCACGGTGACCGAATTACGCGTGGGGCCGGAGGATGCGTACCTGCCAGAGCCACAGAAGCCCGGCAAGCGGAAAAAGGCCAAACAAGAGGATGATTTCTGATGCGTAATCCGATGGAGGCCATACAGCGAGGCCTGTCTAACTTGCTTGCCCGCGCGGTGGTGCGGGGGTTGAACAGTGCAGCCAAATGCCAGACGGTGGATGTCGCGCTGGTGGCCGGTGACCCAAAATCCAGCGTTGAGCATCTGGAACCCTACGGCTTTACGGCCGCGGCACATCCCGGGGCAGAAGCGGTGGCGTTGTTTTTGTCGGGAGACCGTTCGCACGGTGTGGTGATCACCGTGGCCGATCGGCGGTACCGACTGAGCGGCCTGCAGAGTGGTGAGGTGGCGTTGTACTCCGATGAAGGCGACAGCATTGTTCTGCGCCGGGGCAATCGGGTAGAGGTGAACACCAAACACTATGTTGTCAATGCCGTGGAGAAAGCCACCTTTAACACGCCGCTGCTTGAAGTGCCTAATGGTGAGATTGCCGATAAAACCAGCACGCTGAGCAAAATGCGTGAGCAGTACAACGGGCATGACCACGACGATACTCACGGTGGCCAGACCGGCAAACCGAACCAGGAGATGAAATGATGATCCTGACCGTCAATGGCGTGCGTTACCCCGGAAACGCGCCGCTCGATCGGCTGACGCGATCGGTTGTGATATCGCTCTTTTCCTGGCGCCGGGCCGAGCCGGACGATAACGCTCAGCAGCCTATGGGCTGGTGGGGTGATACCTGGCCCACGGTACAAAATGACCGCATAGGCTCCCGGCTTTACCTGCTCCGCCGAACGACCCTGACCAATCAGACGCCACCTCTGGCGAGAACGTATATCAACCAGGCGCTGGCATGGATGATTGACGATGGCGTTGCCGCGCGGATTGATACGCGAGTGGAGCGTACCGGCATCGATATGCTGGCAGCCGCGATCACACTGTGGCAGCGAGACGGCACCCGCCACACGATTACATTTGACGATTTATGGAGTGAACTCAATGGCTGACAGTGGTTTCAGCAGACCGCCCCTGCCGCAACTTATCGCGACGATCAGAAGCGATTTGCTCACGCGGTTCAATGAAGATGTGGTGTTGCGTCGTCTGGATGCGGAGGTATATGCGCGCGTGCAGGCAGCGGCCGTTCATACGCTATATGGCTACATCGACTATCTTGCGCGGAACATGTTGCCGGACCAGGCTGATCCTGATTGGCTGGCGCGGCATGGCGCGATGAAGCGTTGCCCCCGGAAACCGCCAACGGCGGCGGCCGGCTTTGTCCGCTGGCAGGATGTTAGCGGCACACCTGAATTGCCGGCCGGCACGGTGCTGCAGCGCGATGATCAGCAGACGTACACCACCACCGAAGCCGCCAGGGCGGTCGGCGGGGTGTTGCGCGCCCCAGTGCTGGCTGACGCCGCCGGGCGAGAGGGTAACGCTGATGATGGCATTGCCCTGCGCCTGGTGACCCCTGTCGGGGGGCTATCTTCCACGGGATATGCCGACGATTTGGCGGGCGGGGAAGATATCGAGCCGCTTGAAACCTGGCGTGGCCGCATCATGGAGCGGTGGTTCTACACACCACAGGGTGGCGCTGATCATGATTATGTTATCTGGGCGAAAGAGGTGGCCGGCATTACCCGCGCCTGGACGTTCCGCCATTACAAGGGGATCGGCACGGTGGGGGTGATGGTCGCCAGTGGTGATGCCACCCATCCCGCGCCGCCGGCGGAAACAGTGACCGCCGTAAGGGATCACATCTTACCGCTGGCACCGGTTGCGGGAGGCGGATTGTTTGTGTTCCCTGCCACCGAGAAGGTGATCCCCATGACGATTGCCCTGGCAAAGGACACGCCGGAGATCCGGGCGGCCGTCATTGCCGAGCTTAATTCGCTGTTTTTGCGTGACGGCATTCCTTCGGGAACGATACACCTGTCGCGCATCAGCGAAGCCATCAGCATCGCCACTGGCGAATATGCTCACCGGCTGGATGCGCCGACCGCCAATATCGTGTTGGGTAACGTAGAACTACCCGTTTTGGGAACGGTCACCTGGTCAAACTACAGCGCGGGGTAACGCATGTCACTTGAAGATGATTACACCCGGCTGATTTATCATCTGCTGCCGCCGGGGCCGGCCTGGGAAGGAGACAACCCGCTGTTGAACGGTCTGGCACCTTCTTTGGCCGCCGTTCACCAGCGTGGTGATGACCTAATGCGTGAGATTGACCCGGCGCAGACGGTTGAGTTGATCGGCCGTTACGAAACGCTCTGTGGGCTGCCCGATTCCTGTGCGCCCCCCGGCGTGCAAACACTGCGTCAACGCCAGCAGCGTCTTGACGCAAAAATTAATATCCCGGGCGGGATTAACGAACGGTTTTACCGCCAACAGCTGGATGCGCTGGGTTATCACACAGCGACCATTGAACAATTTCAGAATCTGGACTCCACCCCGGATCCGGAGTGGGGCGATAAGTGGCGCTATTACTGGCGTGTGAATATTCCCTCTGATGCCACCGTAGCCTGGCAAACCTGCACCAGCGCGTGCAATAGCGCCATTCGTACCTGGGGCGATACGGTGGTGGAATGCGTTATCGACAAATTGTCCCCATCCCACACCGTGGTGGTCTTTGCCTATCCTGAAGGAGAAAACGATGCATCGAATTGATACACCTACGGCGCAAATTGACAAATTTGGGCCGGGGAAGAACGGTTTTACCAATGGCGATCCGGCTACCGGGCGCCGCGCTACCGATCTTAACAGCGATATGTGGGACGCGGTGCAGGAAGAGGTCGCCAACGCCATTGAGGGTAACGGCATTGAGCTGGACAAATCGAAACATAATCAGCTGTATCTGGCGATACAGAAGGCGATCACCGATCCGGGATTTTTGAAAAAAGCGAATAACCTTTCCGATGTTGCCGATGTGCCGGAGGCTCGCGGTAATCTTGGCCTTGGCTCGGCAGCAACAAAGAATGTTGGTACAGATACGGGCAATGTGATGGAGGTTGGCGCTTTTGGCCTAGGTGCGGGTGCACAACACAAGAGCGATGCCTACGGAACGATTGCCGAGTTTTTCCGCGTCAATTCGACCAGCGCCAACCGTCCGGGTAGTAATAGCGCTTACGGTTGCGTGAGGTTGCCTATCGACGGAGCGCCAACAACGGCGTACTTGGCGGTTGGTGGCGATCTAAGTACCTGGGTGGGGCAATCCACGACTCAGGGGAAAGGCGTGACTTGGGCGCGTGTTTATACCACAGCCTATAAGCCAACGGCTGCTGATGTTAATGCTGTTTCCAAGGCTGGCGACACCATGACGGGTCAATTAATCGCCCCCTCTGTTGCTACAACGCCAGAAGCAATTCCGTGGGGAGCTGGGCCTTTTTCCGAACAATTGAACAATCAGGCACCATTCTTTCAGCCTAACTGGCAATGGACTGTAACATCTGGCGGTATTTATGTGCCAATTGTTAAAGGGGTGTCAACTCGAAAAGGACAAGGCTACCCAACGGCAGTGAGTTTTGGATATTTGCTCAGTGGCACGCCAAGTTTTGCTCAAGCCTGCATCCATGCAAAGGGCGATAATACGGATGTTAATTGGCGATTTGACGCAAATGGCGGAAACTTTTATTGTCCAGGTGGAGTTTATGCAAAGGATGCTATCTTTCATGTCGACGGGAATATTACCGGTAATATCTGGGGTGGGTATCTCAGTAACTGGCTGAATCAAAATATCTCGAATGCACAAAATAACGCGCAAAATTGGGCATATCAAAATCTTGTCCAAAACGTCAGGCTTACTGGGCGAATTAACCAACCTGATACTGGCGGCCAGGTAAGGGTTCCTGATGGTTGTGTGTTTACTGGAATGTCGGGGGCTAACTATGACCCTTCAATTTGGGCGTCATATTCTTATGTACAAGTTTTAATTAATGGTTCTTGGCGAAATATAGGAACTTCTTAATCATGGTTAAATTTGAAAATTTCACTATTTACAAACCTGAGTTTAAATCCACCGAAGAGGACGAGCCAGAATATAGGCCTGATATTCTTTACGCCAGAGATGAACATGGGCGAGACTGGTACGATTGTCAGGCTGATTTTAGTTCTGACACGCTGAAGGTCATGTATGACGAGAATGGAGTTATCGTTTGCATATCAAAAGACGTCACAGCAATTTTCCCTCCAGGCTTCTCAGTAGCAGAGGTAGCTATTAGCGAAACTCCACCTGAAGCGTGCAACGATATGACGTGGGTATATCTCGACGGAAGGGTGATTAAGCGTATCTACAGCCCTGCTGAAAAGCGCAAGATAGTGCTGGGGGAGAAAGAGCGTCGTATTGCGCGTGTTAACCAGGTTACGCAAACTCTCAATAGCAAGTTGCTATTGGGTATGGCTACCGATGAAGAGAAAGCCAAATTGCGGGTATGGATGGACTACGTTAACGAGATCGAGAAGATCAGCGATGACGCAGACCCTGAAAAAATCGTGTGGCCAGCGGTGCCAGAGGCACAATGATAAAAGCCGGGGATTACCCGGCTCATTAGTTTAAATCGACAGCGTGCGCCCCAGCGGCGCTCGCTCACACCACCTATCTTTATACGCCTCAGTCGGCTTGCCGAAGGAATAGCGCATCTCCTTTCCTTCCCGTTCGCATAACTCGTATGCGGCCCGAACGTTTAACCAGGTGACAATCGTCCCAGGGCAAAATCCATTATGTTCGCGGTCATATCCACCATTCACATAATCAAAGCAGATCCATTCTGGACTGTCTGCGCGAGTAATTAATTGAAAAGCGCACGGCTTGCCGTTATAGAACAGCACAAAGCCGAATATCATTTCACGCAGTGACGTTATCATTTCCATCATTTGACGTTTGTTTCCGGGTTCATGCCCCCAACGCTTGGCATACAGTTCAAAGTAAATGTCTACAATTTGAACGGGGGTTAATAACGCCTGGTCTACTACTTCACCACCTGAATTCAGGAATTTTCTTAGCTCGCGGTTTCGACTGTTTTTTGTTGATGATGAATATCCACCCTTGCCGCAGGTTTTAGCCAGGCAAATTTCACGCTGACTATTAAGCGAAAACGTAGAGTTCAATGTTGAACGGCCGTTTAAGGATGACAGGATTTTAGAGCGATAAGGGATCACTGTTTTAACACTGCTGCTAATTGGTAAAATCATTTCGTCTTTGTTAAACGGGAACATATCAATCCCGATTTTTTTCGACTTACGTCCGACGATAGCGATCTCTTTTCTTCCATTGGTACACATGCCGCCGAGCAGTGAGCCATTGGAATCTCGTTTGATGTAGTATTTATGGCGTAAGTTAAGTTGACGTTGCATAAAGGATAAAACATCAGGGTGAGTTACAAAGCTGCCGCCATAAAGGCTATAACATTCTCTATATTCTTCTGCTGTGCCTATGCGCCAACCAGACGCATAAGAAATCAATTTCCGTATCATAGTTTGCGTTTTATTTCTATTGTTTAAATTAGTATTACTTATCAGCAAGTAGGGCTAAATTTAAAACGAGAAGCCTCTTACGAGGCTTAACGATTTTCCCGGCTTATCACTCTATCAGCTGCAACCCGTGAGAGGAAGCCAGAACGGCTACCATACTCAGGATGCGCGGCGACAAACTGGTCGATGCGACGGATCAGCAGGGAAGGAAGTGTTACGTTGATTTTCTCCGCTTTTCCCATAAGCCGGGTGATATCTACATCTACGAGCGCCCAGACGACGCCGGCGTAATCTGGATCAGATAACCAGGTTTCAACGTTGGTTCCCACCGGTACTGCTTCGCCATCTTCAACCAACAATTCAATATGTGCCTCGATGGCTTCGCGCGCACTCTCGATCGCATCCTGATAGTTGTCGCCCCCTGAGAAGCAACCAGGAATATCAGGTACGCGAACGCCGAAGGATGAATCGCCTTTATCAATAGCAACTGGATACAGCATGTAAACCTCCAAGAGGTGGGGCTTAGAGCCCCGCCTGTTTCTTGATACTTTTCAGTGTTGGCAGCGGTATGTCTTTCTGTGGATGTTTTACCGTTACCAGCCCTTTCTTCGTTGGGTGCTTGAACTGATGATGACTGCCTTTCACTCTCACCAGATACCACCCATCGGCTTCAATCATTGCTATTGCATTCCTGCTATCCATCCTCCGGCTCTCTGTGTTGTTTTGATGGGGTTATAGTAACTCCATTGTGTGCAGGCGTCAAGCAATTTGGGGTTATTGGGGGTATTGAATTGTTTCCCAAAGGGTAGGCTTTTGAAGGCAGCGGAACTGTATTTTGTCGGCGGTTTTACCATAGTTTTACCATCATTTTACCATGTTAAAATCGCAGACATAAAAAAAACCAACCGTAAAAGGTTGGTTTTAATAGGAATGTTTGGTCGGCATGAGAGGATTCGAACCTCCGACCCCCGACACCCCATGACGGTGCGCTACCAGGCTGCGCTACATGCCGACGCTATGAAAAATCATACTACCGATTCCCGATGTTAATGCAAGCGCCTCGCCACTTGATTGCTTTAGTTTTAAGCAGTTAGTTGGCGATAAAGCGTTTTACATCGGTCAACACCTGCAACAGCAGAGCAAGCTGCGGTTTCTCGTCCTTTATCTCTTCGCCGTTCTGATCGTAGACGCGATAGTTACCGCTGTTGTCCAGCATCAGCGTTTGTGTCGGCGTGGTTATCACCAGCTGGTTGCCATCGCCGGTGGCGATCCAGTTGTTGCGGCGCTGGGCGGTGAACAGATCCTCGCCTTGCGAATAGTCTTTCGGCGCGGTTTTCACGTGCAACAGGCGTTGCATCAAGGTGCGCATGACGTCGTTATGGCCGGTCAGCTTGCTGATGGTCTGCGCCGGGGTGCCCGGCCAGTGGATCACCAACGGCACCTGTAGCTGCGCCTGGTTGAAGGCGGTGCCGGCGCCCCATTGGCCTTTGCCGCTGTCGTTGAACTCGACGCCGTGCTCGGCGGTGATTACCACCACGGTTTTATCCAGCAGGCCGCGCTGTTTCAGCGTGTCCAGCACCTGGGCTATCTGGGTATCCACATCTTGCGCGCCGGCGCGATAGCGCCGAATAAAGTCGGCCGGGACCGGTTTTTTGTCGCCTTCGGTCGGCTCGGCGCCGCTGAAGTTGATATAGGAGAACCACGGCTCTTTGCTACCCTGCTCTGCCAGCCAACGCTGCCATTGCTGGGTGGTCTGGGCGTCGCTTTGCGGCGCCGGCGTCGGCAGCGAGAAGTCGGTCAACAGGGCCTGGCGGTACAGGCTGGCATTGAAGCCATCGGAGGAGAACAGCCCCAGCTGGTAGCCCCGATCGCCGAGCGCATTGATCAGTGCCGACGGCTTGCGGCCGGCGAGCACGCTGTCCAGATAGGTCGGGGAAATGCCGTAGAACAGGCCGAACAGCCCGGTATCGGCATGGTTGCCCGAACTGTAATGATCGCTGAAACGCACGTTTTCCTGGGCGAAGCGGGTCAGGGTTGGCATGTCCTGCGCCACGTCTTTGGCGCGAATGCCGTCCACTACGATCATCAGCAGGTTATAGCCGCTGCCTTGATCGCCGTAGCTGAGATCGCTGAGCGGATACTCCACCGACACCGCTTCCGGGTTGCCCTGTTGCACCAGACGGCGCTCATACTCTTGCTGGTCGAGCAGGCCGTGTTTTTCGAGGAACTTGCGCGCGGTCATCGGGTACGAGAGCGGCAGGTTGGCCCGCTGCATGGTGATCGGGCGATAGAAGTTGGCGTCAGCCCAAATGTAAATCAGGTGCGACGCGAAAAAGGCGCTGATAAACAGCGCCGCCAGCGGCTTGCCGAAGCGGCGGCGGTTCAGGCTGCGCAGCTTCTGCCAGCTCCAGGTGCCGAACAGCATCTCCACCAGGAAGATCACCGGCACGCAGATAAACATCAGCTGCCAGTCACGCGACAGTTCGCTTTGATCCGGGTTGACCACCAGATCCCACACCACCGGATTGAGGTGCAGGTGGAAATGGGAGAACAC
>NZ_JVEL01000495.1:270-6105 GCF_001076875.1 Serratia sp. 506_PEND | reverse complement strand
AAAACGCTTGGCCCAAATAAATTCACCTTTAATGATGAATTGGTGAATGCCTGGACCGGCGTCGGCACCCAGTTGAATGGCATTGGCCATATCGGCATCGACAACGTTTATTATAACGGCAATAAGGCGGCGGACTTCGTCACCGTAGATGGCGTGAAAAAATTGGGCGTGGAAAAAGTGCCGCCCATGGTCACACGCGGCGTCGTACTCGATATGACGGCTTATTATAATAAAGCGATCGTTCCGGGCGGCACCGAATTTTCCGTTGCGGATATTCAAGCGGTGCTTAAAAAGCAGGGCATCAGTTTACGCAAAGGCGACGTTGTCTTGTTCAATACCGGCTGGCTGGAGCTGATTGGCAAAGACAATAAAAAGTTCCTGGAAGTTGAACCGGGCATCGGCATGGAAGCGGCGAAATGGTTGGCCGACCAAGGCATCGTGGCCTTCGGCGGTGATACCTGGGCCTCCGAAGTTTACCCCAACCCGAAAAATGACGAAGAGTTCCCGGTCAACCAGTACCTGCTGGCCAAACGCGGCGTCTATAACCTGGAGCTGATCGACAGCCGCCCACTGGTGCGCACGAAAACCTGGGAATTCCTGTTCGTACTGGGGCAACCGCTGTATGTCGGTTCAACCCAGGTCAACATCAACCCGGTAGCAATTTACTGATTGGCGACACCGCCGCAGAAAATCAGCGGCTAACGAGCACAAAAAACCCCGCCTGAGCGGGGTTTTTTTAGCGCTGTCGCTAGGCTTAGAACGGAATATCGTCGTCGAAATCCATTGGTGGTTCGTTGCTGGTCGCCGGTGCGCTGTTCTGCGCCGGGCGAGACTGCTGCTGGCCGCCGCTGAACTGGTTGCCGCCCTGTGGCTGCTGAGGCTGGCCCCAACCGCCCTGGCCGCCGGCAGATTGACCTGCCGGTGCGCCGCCGCCCTGACGGCCGCCCAGCATCTGCATGGTGCCGCCGACGTTAACCACGATCTCGGTGGTGTAGCGATCCTGGCCGCTCTGATCCTGCCATTTACGGGTCTGCAGGGAGCCTTCGATGTAGACCTGAGAGCCTTTACGCAGGTATTCGCCCGCCACTTCGGCCAGTTTGCCGAACAACACGACGCGGTGCCATTCGGTCTTCTCTTTCTGTTCGCCGGTCGCCTTGTCACGCCAGCTTTCGGAGGTCGCCAGGGTAATGTTGGCCACTGCGCCGCCGTTCGGCATGTAACGGACTTCTGGATCCTGACCCAGATTCCCGACCAGAATTACTTTGTTTACGCCTCTGCTGGCCATGAGCACTTCTCCCGATGATTGATTTCTACACAGTATAAACGCGTCAGTTTACCACGCTGAGTGCGAAACCACACCCGTGTTGATAAGTGCGAATTGCATTCCAGAATTGTCTTTTCGATCGGCCTTGTTGCATTCGCATACTGGATATTCATTCAGGTTTTTTTGTGTCATAATTATGCGTTTCGACCAGGCTGTGCCGGTTTTTTGCGAGATCCATCACAAAATCCCCCGCAAAAATCGCGACAGGCGCGGTGTATCATCAAGACGGGAAGTGTAAATGGACAATATCGAAGTTCGTGGTGCTCGAACCCATAATCTGAAAAACATCAACCTGATCATCCCGCGTGACAAACTGATCGTCGTCACCGGCCTGTCCGGTTCCGGCAAGTCTTCGCTGGCTTTCGATACGCTGTACGCCGAAGGGCAGCGGCGCTATGTCGAATCACTCTCCGCCTATGCGCGCCAGTTCCTGTCGCTGATGGAAAAACCGGACGTCGATCATATCGAAGGCCTGTCGCCGGCGATCTCCATCGAGCAGAAATCCACCTCGCACAACCCGCGATCCACGGTCGGCACCNCCATTACCGAGATCCACGACTACCTGCGCCTGCTGTTCGCCCGCGTCGGCGAGCCGCGCTGCCCGGACCACCATGTGCCGCTGGCGGCGCAAACCGTCAGCCAAATGGTCGATAACGTGCTGAGCCAGCCGGAAGGCAAGCGCCTGATGCTGTTGGCGCCGGTGGTGAAAGACCGCAAGGGCGAGCACACCAAAACGTTGGAAAACCTGGCCGCCCAGGGCTATATCCGCGCGCGCATCGACGGCGAAGTGTGCGATCTGTCCGATCCGCCGAAGCTGGAGCTGCAGAAGAAACACACCATCGAAGTGGTGGTCGACCGTTTCAAGGTGCGCGACGACATGGCGCAGCGCCTGGCCGAGTCGTTCGAAACCGCGCTGGAGCTGTCCGGCGGCACCGCGGTGGTGGCGGACATGGACGACGAAAAAGCGGATGAGCTGCTGTTCTCCGCCAACTTCGCCTGCCCGATCTGCGGCTACAGCATGCGCGAGCTGGAACCGCGCCTGTTTTCCTTCAACAACCCGGCCGGCGCCTGCCCGACCTGCGACGGCCTGGGCGTGCAGCAGTTCTTCGATCCGGATCGCGTGGTGCAAAACCCCGAGCTGTCGCTGGCCGGCGGCGCGATCCGCGGCTGGGATCGCCGCAACTTCTACTATTTCCAGATGCTGCGCTCGCTGGCGGAGCACTATGAGTTCGACGTCGAAGCGCCATTCAACACCCTGAGCGCCAACGTGCAGAAGGCGGTGCTGAGCGGCTCCGGTAAAGAGTCGATAGAATTCAAATACATCAACGATCGCGGTGACACCACCGTGCGCCGCCATCCGTTTGAAGGCGTGCTGCACAACATGGAGCGCCGCTATAAAGAGACCGAGTCCAGCGCGGTGCGCGAAGAGCTGGCGAAGTTCATCAGCAACCGCCCTTGCGCCTCGTGCCACGGCACTCGCCTGCGTGAAGAAGCGCGCAACGTGTTCGTCGAAGACACCACGCTGCCGGAAATCTCCGATCTGAGCATCGGCCATGCGATGACCTTCTTCCAGAACATGAAGCTCAGCGGCCAGCGCGCCAAAATCGCCGAGAAAGTGCTGAAAGAGATCGGTGACCGCCTGAAATTCCTGGTGAACGTCGGCCTGAACTACCTGTCACTGTCTCGCTCGGCGGAGACGCTCTCCGGCGGCGAAGCACAGCGAATCCGTTTGGCCAGCCAGATCGGCGCCGGCCTGGTGGGCGTGATGTACGTGCTGGATGAGCCGTCGATCGGCCTGCACCAGCGCGACAACGAGCGCCTGCTGGAAACGCTGATCCACCTGCGCAACCTCGGCAACACGGTGATCGTGGTGGAGCATGACGAAGACGCCATCCGCGCCGCCGATCACGTGATCGACATCGGCCCCGGCGCCGGCGTACACGGCGGCCAGGTGGTGGCGGAAGGCACCGTCGACGACATCATGGCGCAGCCGGAATCACTGACCGGCCAGTTCCTCAGCGGCAAGCGCGAGATCGCCATCCCCGCGCAGCGCGTGCAGGCCGATCCGACCAAGGTGCTGAAGCTGAGCGGCGCGCGCGGCAACAACCTGAAGGACGTGACGCTGACGCTGCCGGTCGGTCTGTTTACCTGCATCACCGGCGTTTCCGGTTCCGGCAAATCGACGCTGATCAACGATACGCTGTTCCCGATCGCCCAGCGCCAGCTCAACGGCGCCACCATCGCCGAACCGGCGCCGTTCCGCGAAGTGACCGGCCTCGAACATTTCGACAAGGTGATCGACATCGATCAGAGCCCGATCGGCCGCACGCCGCGCTCCAACCCGGCCACCTACACCGGCATCTTCACCCCGGTGCGCGAGCTGTTCGCCGGCGTGCCGGAATCGCGCAGCCGCGGTTACACGCCGGGCCGCTTCAGCTTCAACGTCAAGGGCGGACGCTGTGAAGCCTGCCAGGGCGACGGGGTGATCAAGGTCGAGATGCACTTCCTGCCGGACATCTACGTGCCGTGCGACCAGTGCAAGGGCAAGCGTTATAACCGCGAAACGCTGGAAGTGAAGTACAAGGGCAAGAGCATCCACGAAGTGCTGGAGATGACCATCGAAGAAGCGCGCGATTTCTTCGACGCGGTGCCGGCGCTGGCGCGCAAGCTGCAGACCCTGATGGATGTCGGCCTGTCCTACATCCGCCTCGGCCAGTCGGCCACCACGCTCTCCGGCGGTGAAGCGCAGCGCGTCAAGCTGGCGCGCGAACTGTCGAAGCGCGGCACCGGCCAAACGCTGTATATCCTCGACGAACCGACCACCGGTCTGCACTTCGCCGATATCCAACAGCTGTTGGCGGTGCTGCATCAGTTGCGCGATCAGGGCAATACCATCGTGGTCATCGAGCATAACCTGGATGTGATCAAGACCGCCGACTGGATCGTCGATCTGGGGCCGGAAGGCGGCAGCGGCGGCGGCGAGATCCTGGTCGCCGGCACGCCGGAAACGGTGGCCGATTGTGAGAAATCGCACACCGCACGCTTCCTGAAGCCGCTGTTGAACCAGTAATGCCGCCGGCGTGCGGGCCGTCGCTCAGGCGGTCCGCACGCTGACCCGTTTCCCCGCAATCAAACAGAAACGGGCAAGATTTCGACATTTTCAGGCATTTCCCTCCGCACTCACCGCTTTTATCATCAATGTTCCCTCGGCGGCCGCCCTGTCTGATTCAGGCCGCGTCTCGCCGGCACTTCGCTGCCGGTCAAACGTTGTCCCCCATACATTGATAACTGGAGCGACCATGAACATTACCCATGCCTATGCCGCGCATGACGCGAAGTCTGCGCTGGTGCCTTTCGATTACCAGCCGCGCGCCCTGCGCGACCACGATGTGCAAATTCAGGTGTTGTTCTGCGGCGTCTGCCACTCGGATCTGCACCAGGCGCGCAATGAATGGAGCAATACGATTTACCCGGTGGTGCCGGGCCACGAAATCGTCGGCCGCGTTAGCGCCGTCGGCGACCATGTCTCGCGTTACCGGGTCGGCGATCTGGTCGGCGTCGGTTGCATGGTGGATTCCTGCCGCAGCTGCCCGAGCTGCGATGAGGGGCTGGAACAGTATTGCGAGAACGGCTTTACCGGCACCTATAACGGCCAGGATCGCCACACCGGCGCCGTAACCTACGGCGGCTACTCCACCAATCTGGTGGTGGATCAGGACTTCGTGCTGCGCGTGCCGGAAAACCTCGATCCGGCCGGGGTCGCGCCGCTGCTGTGCGCCGGCATCACCACCTATTCGCCGCTGCGCCAGTGGGGTGCGGGGCCAGGCAAAAAGGTCGGCATCGTCGGCCTCGGCGGGCTGGGGCACATGGGCGTCAAACTGGCGCGGGCGATGGGCGCGCACGTGGTGCTGTTCACCACCTCGCCGTCGAAAATCGAAGACGCCAAGCGCCTCGGCGCCCATGAAGTGGTGATTTCGCGCAACCCGGATGAGATGGCGCAGCACGTTAATAGCTTCGACTTCATCCTCAACACGGTAGCGGCTCAGCACGATCTGAACCCGTTCCTCAACTTGCTGCGCCGCGACGGCACCCTGACGCTGGTCGGCGCGCCGGAGCACGATCATCCGTCGCCGCAGGTGTTCAACCTGATCATGAAGCGCCGCCGCATCGCCGGTTCGCTGATCGGTGGCATCGCGGAAACGCAAGAGATGCTGGACTTCTGCGGCCAACACGGCATCACGTCCGATATCGAGCTGATCCCGATGCAGCAAATTAATGAGGCCTATGAGCGCATGCTGAAAAGCGACGTGAAGTACCGCTTCGTGGTGGATATCGACTCGCTGCGAGCCTGATGACGGCGGGCGCCCGGCGGCGCCCGTTTTTTTATAGCTGCTTGATGACCCTGGCCGGGTTGCCGCCCACCACGCAGTTGGCCGGCACGTCTTTGGTCACCACCGCGCCGGAGGCCACGACCGCATTATCGCCGATGGTCACCCCCGGATTGATCACCG
>NZ_JVEL01000495.1:0-259 GCF_001076875.1 Serratia sp. 506_PEND | reverse complement strand
TCCACACATTGTCGCCAATCCTGACAGTCTTACCGAACTCCGCGCCGCCGACGCGGGTCTCGGCGTCCAGCGGATGGGTCGCGGTGTAAATATGCACGCCCGGCGCCAGCAGGCAGTTGTCGCCGATATGCACCTCGCACACGTCGAGGATCACGCAGTCGAAATTGGCGTAGAAGTTCTTGCCGAGATAAATGTTATAGCCGTAGTCGCAGCGGAAGGTCGGCTCGATGGTGCCGCCCTGATAGCCGCCCAGCAGCTC
>NZ_JVEL01000494.1:0-375 GCF_001076875.1 Serratia sp. 506_PEND | reverse complement strand
CCAGCAGCGGTTTGAGGCTGGACTGATAAAAACCATCGAGCGTGCCGCCGGATGCAAAGAAACGGGTCACCTCAGACAGTGACGCATCCTGCGCAGAGGCAGGGTTGAAGGGATATCGGTCAGCCAGGGTGTCGTTAAACGGGGTCAGGACCTGCTCACTCCATGCCTGGTTCAGGGATGACATGGCAAGCGACATCGTCACATCAGCGACCTGTGCCGCAATCTGGCCGACCCAGCGATCCAGTGGGGCCGGCAGCCCTCGCGCGTACTGTTGCAGGCTGAAAGCCGGATCCTTATACGGATCGCTCTGGCGTAACTGCAGGGCCTTAAATGCAGCGGCCCCCGGATCGCCTGCACTGTTTATCTGCTCCAGCC
>NZ_JVEL01000493.1:304-1732 GCF_001076875.1 Serratia sp. 506_PEND | reverse complement strand
TGATGTCGGTCACGCGGGTGACGGCGTTGACGATGTCGCCCATGGTTTCCCCGGCGCTTTCCACCAGCACGGAGCCCATATCGACGCGGCTGACCGAGTCTTCGATCAAGCCTTTGATCTCTTTCGCCGCCTGCGCGCTGCGCTGCGCCAGGTTGCGCACTTCACCGGCCACCACCGCGAAGCCGCGGCCCTGTTCGCCGGCGCGCGCCGCTTCCACTGCGGCGTTCAACGCCAGGATGTTGGTCTGGAAGGCGATGCCGTCGATCACGCCGGTAATATCGGCGATCTTCTGCGAACTGCCGGCGATGTCGTGCATGGTCTGCACCACGTTGGCCACCACCTTACCGCCTTTCTGCGCGGTTTCGGAGGCGCTCAGCGCCAGCTGTGAAGCCTGACGGGCGTTTTCGGCGTTCTGTTTCACCGTCGCGGTCAGCTGTTCCATGCTGGCGGCGGTCTCTTCCAGCGACGCGGCCTGCTGCTCGGTGCGGGAGGAGAGATCGTTGTTGCCCGCGGCGATTTCTGACGCGCCGCTGTAGATGGCGTCCGCGCCCTGACGCACGCCGCTGACGGTTTCGATCAGTTCGCTTTGCATGTGTTTCAGGCTGGCCGCCAGCACGCCCATTTCGTTGCGGCTGTTGACGACGATCTGCTGAGTCAGGTCGCCGGCGGCGATCTGTTTGATGTGGTCGATCATGCGGTTCAGCGGGCGCACCAGGATGTGATGGATACCGGTCCAGACCAGTACGATCACCGCCAGCACCACCACCAGCACCACGATCAGCGTCCAAATGGCCGAGTTGTACGAGCTGTTGCTGCCGTCGACCGCGATTTGGTACAGCTTGCCGTTTTGCTCCAGATAAACGTTGTAGCTCTGCTCAAAGTTGTCCTGGTAACTCTGCGTAGGCTGATCGAAGAACGCGTTGATTTTGCCTTCGCCCAGCAGTTGGATCAGCTCGGAGAGCGCGCCGTACAGCACATCGTACTGCTGCTTGAGGCGTTCCGCCGACTGAGGATCCTGGCGCGGGTCCTGAGGAATTTTCTCGTACGCGGCGTAGTGTCTTTCCGCTTCACCCAGCTCTTCCTTCGCTTTGGCCAGCAGTTCATCAATGGTGGCGCCGCTGCCGATCTTGTTGGTATCCATCATGTAGCGAATACCGGCGCGGTTCAGGGAGTTACGCGCCTGCAGCAGGTCAACGCGGCTTTCACTCAGCTGCAGCTGCTGCTGGCGGATCGTTTGCAGGACGGTAAAGTTTTCCTTATCGCTTTTCAGCGAGGAGAAAAAGAGTCCGCCCGAAATCAACTGCAAGGCGCCAAACAGCACCAACACCAGCAACAGGCTGGTGACCACCTTCATACGATTTAACATGATTTCCCTTGTTGAAGCCCGCGCAGACAGGCTCTGATGACGTTGAATGTGAGAGTTATCGG
>NZ_JVEL01000493.1:0-204 GCF_001076875.1 Serratia sp. 506_PEND | reverse complement strand
GGCAAAACTTTATGCGGGAAAGTAACTATTTTTAGTGGGGGTTCCGGGCGCGGCTGAGGCCATCGCGACAGATCAGGGAAAGTGAAGGTTAAAGGGGGCGGCGCCCCGCCCCTTGAGTCTGAAATCAGACGCTTTTCGCCACGCTGTCGACCAGCGACATCTCTTCGCTGCTCAGCAGCTTTTCGATATCCACCAGGATCAGCA
>NZ_JVEL01000492.1:0-3294 GCF_001076875.1 Serratia sp. 506_PEND | reverse complement strand
TGGTGAGCTTTCTGGAAGGGGATCCGGATCAGCCAATTATTACCGGGCGGACGTTCCATGGGGTCAATCTGACACCCTATCCGTTGCCATTGCATAAAAACCGTATGGTTCTGCGTTCAGATACGGTTCAGGGTGATGGCTACAACGAACTCTCCTTCGAAGATACCGCCGGTAGCGAAGAGCTTCTGCTTCGCGCCCAGAAAAATATGGCGTTACGGGTTCTTAATTCCAAGGATGAACGGGTTGAATATAACCGAACCAGCAGTATCGGGCATGACGAAGAACTTGTGGTTGCCAACGACCGTAAAGTCACGGTTGAAGGGAATCAGAACCAGAAAATCAGTGGTAATAATTTGCAACAGACTGAGGGGGATCTTGGGGTAACGGTAAAGGGGGACCTGGCGCAGAAGATAAGTGGGGCCTTCAGTGTTGACAGCCATGGCGATCTCACGTTGCAGAGCAAAAGCAAATTAACGTTACGTGTAGGCAATACATTTATTGCGCTGCACGATGGTGGGGTGGATTCGAAAGGAGTCACTATCAACCTCAACTCTGGTGGCAGTCCGGGAGATCTATTGGTCCCGGCTGAACCGGCGATACTGAAAGCGGCAGCGGCCCAGGGGGCCTTGTTTGTGGAACATTGTCCGATGGAGACGAAAAACAATGGATGATGTTATTACCTGGGCGATTGTGGACGCGGCGGCAGAACCTGACGTTTTTAGCATGCTGGAAGCTCTAGATCCACCTCATACCTGCTTATACGCTGAGCCAGTAGCAGACGACATTCTCGGTGTGGCCCCCTTTCTGATTCTGGCGACAAAAGATGTACTGGGCTGGCTGAACGTTCGTCAGTCGCCATGGGGAATATTGCTGGAAAGTCAGGCCAATATGGTCACCCTGCGTCAGCATCTGCGCAAATATTTACATGTTCTGCTCCCCGGGGAAAAGACACCAGTTTATTTTCGCTTCTATGATCCGCGCAATATCTGGCCTTTGATATCGGTCTTATCTCCATGGGAGCTGCATTCATTTCTTGGACCGATAAATGCGATTACAACGAACTGGCAGGGTGAAGAACGGCGTGAGCACTTCACTGAGTTGAGAAAATCATTTCATGCCCAGAGCGGGTCACGGCGGAAAATGCTGCAGATATCCCAGGAGCAACTGGATACGCTGACAGAAATGTTTGATCAGCGCTATGTTGAAACGCTGGTGGATAAGATCAACAGCTGGTCAGAAGCGAATAGCGAACCAGCAGATACTGAAGCAATTGGTGAAATATATCACTGGATTAAGCAACAGGGTATTGATGATGAGCGGAGCATTCTGGGGTTATTCCGGCTGTTTCATCAGAGAGGATATCTGTCGCTGGCTATGCTCCCGCCTGAATACCGTACAGCATTGAATGACCTTAATGAAACCGGAGTCTTCAAAGCTGAATCCCTGCTGCTCCGTGAAATGGGCTGTTTACCTCAAGGATAATAAAGGAACGCGATGATAAGTTTAAAAGCCGGTTCCCCGGTATGTAACTGTAAAAATCCGGATACCTGTATTCACATGTTTTCCATGACAGCCGGGACACGCAATTTCGTCTATAAACAGGCTAATTTTATTACCTCACTGGATGTACTGGACGCCGACAATAAAGGGTTGCCGCTATCACTTTCCCTGGTCGATAAAGGGTGTGTGTCAAATAATCCGTCCTGTCCGCAAGGGCTAATTTATAGCCCCTCTGACAGTAAAACGCTTCAGACCTTTAATAAGGGATTGACTGATTATCTTCTGCATTATGTACCAAAAGTCAATTATTACAAGGTGACTGATTCGGTTGATTTTCTGGTGGATTACATTCTGGCACCTGATGTTCTCGATGTCCTGCCCAAAACTGACTACCTTCTGCGACTGGGAGAATGTAAAGGCAATCCCTTTGTCAGCCAGTCACTGAGCTTTATGAACGGGGCATCGCCACTATTATCGATGGCTCCCCGTGATGTGTTGTCCACATGGATCCATGTGTTTGCCTGTTTTAAATGGGAAGTAGACCTGGCAATCGGGCTGGAACATGAAGTTAAGGAGTACACAGAAAAAGAACGGAAGCAACAACAGAAAGCGGAAAATGAATCTCAGGGAAAAAGCCAACGTGGAAATCGTGGCTGGACGAAAAAGCCGCAATATGAAATCAGTAACGCTCTGGAGATGGAAGGAAAACTGAACTGCTCTCTTGGTGCGATCCCTTATGATTATTCTACAAGCCTGAAGAAAGATTTTAAAGGCAAGGAGAAGAAGGTTCAGTTGCTGAATAAAGCTAATGAATTAATCAATACGTTCATTAAAACATTCTCAACTGATGAAGGAAACGATGCGAAAATCAAACTGCTGAGTACGGAAATAGTCTATCCGCAAATTGAAATGAAAGGTGATGGAGAACTGAAGGAAGACAGCAACTCAACACAGCTATATCTGCAGCGAAATTTATCAATTGAGATGGCCCCACTTATTGGGGTGAGGCTAACACTGGATTTATTGCAGGCATTTGCGGCCTGGTATCATGCAGATGTCGTTCTGGCTGCAGCAAGGGAAGGTCTGGATGCAGGGGAAGATGATTATAAGGAAGGGAAAAACTCAGCTTATGTCGGCTCTACATTCGAGCTGGTGGTTGAAGGTGAATTTGATTTAGCCTTGCAATGTACCTCAGATGTGAAAGATAAATGGCACGTAGAGTACAATGAAGATACAGCCATTAAATTTGATTTGACACTGAATGTAAACTTCAGAGCCGGTGTACGGTTTTATGTTGCGAATGGTGCTCTGAAAATTGGTGGTGAGGCGTCGGCAGAAGGCTTTGTGGGGCTGGAGGCTAATCACAATGATCCGAGTAAAGTAGATGTAGTGCTTTACCATAGTGATGTTATTGCTAAGGTTTATGTCAGTTATACATGGTCTTTGGGCGGAGATTCAGGAAGCGGTGGTGGCGATAATGATGGTGGTCGAACCAAGAAAAACAATATAAGTAATGATTCAGAGGTGAATAAAGATGTTGAGTGGAATATATATAAAAAACTTGAAAAGAAAGACTCTGCAGCCAGGATTACTCTTTTTTAGTTGTTTATTTTTGACCTTTCCCTCATATGGAGTCGATCACATGATAAATGAGAAATATCTTTTTTCCTTTAAAACTAATAAAAGCACTTGCATTTTAAGAGTCAATGAAATTCCGGCAATAGAAAACACTCTGGTGTACAGTGGGACTATTTCGGCAGGGTTTAACGCATCAGCTATGTTGGGTAATGGCAG
>NZ_JVEL01000491.1:0-774 GCF_001076875.1 Serratia sp. 506_PEND | reverse complement strand
AAAAACGCACTGTGAGCGATACAGCGCGTTTTAGGAAATGGCTACAACAGGGACTTAAACAGGTACTCGGAGACGGTGGTGACGATTTTCTCCTCGTCGCTGTCGGTCAGTGCCAGGAAGGGGCGTGCAGGCATAGTGAAAGCGTGTGCGCCGATGGTGGCATCTATGCGCGCATCGGCGTAACGTTTTTTCGACATTTTCAATGCCCCCGTATTTTTGTTGCGCTTAAAATACAAGGAATGCTGCCGCTCTTTCTTCTTAATTTCCCCGCCGAACTGGTGAATAGCGGCGTACTTCACATTCGTGCCCACGGTGGCAGAGTCATTATCGCTGTACTCAACAATGCTACTGATAAGCCGCCCGGATCGCTGTAATATCTTGTGGTTATCATTGACACCTTTCCATTCTATGCGCTTGAGTCCCAACCACGCCGGCCGGCCCTGCTGCGCAAAGTTTTCATTCACAGCCTCATGCAGCTGTGCCGCTATATCCCGCATCAGTGGCTCACGGTGCGCGAGCCAGTCCAGCATATGATCCATACGCCGCTGCAGATCGGCGACATCCACCTTGATCTCAATCATTTCCACCCTCCCGACAAGACCGGCAAGCCGGTCAGTTGCGCCCGCGCAGTCACGTCCAGCGGACCAGACTTCACGACGTGGGGCTGACTGTTCGCCACACTGACGGCGGCTACATGCGCGTCCGTCTCGCTGTCTATGGCGTAATGCAGCAGCTGCGCTGCCGCATCCCAGACCACCACATCCGGGGAGTACA